>CANJFK010000136.1 GCA_947473535.1 Legionellaceae bacterium
CGACCGCAGTCCTTCATATCCATAATAAAATGGAAATGGTCATGTCGAATACTTGTTTCTGGCAAGGCTTCTTCATGGCCTTTGATAAGGCCTTTTGCACCATCAAGAATCACGGACTCTGGGTTGTAGCCTCGTGCTTGCAAGTCAAGCAAATGAATCCCCCACGTCTCATAATCTCGGTGAGCTGCGTGAACCAATAGTGGGCAAAATCGTGACTCGATATCAACTGTCGCTAGAAGCGGTTTGTTGTGATGAAACAACTCGTCAGAAGAGCCTGTTTTAATGGATGCAAGATCATATTGGTTGTTGATTGCAATGGCTTTATGGCTTGATTTGTCAAGAATGTTGCTGACGGTGCCAATGGATAGAGAATAATCGAAAATGAGATCCATAAAAGACATAATATCTCGAGAACCTGCACGACAAACCAAATATAGAGCCGTAACAGCCCGCTGAATATAGGCCTTGGTTACCGGGATATAATAAAGAATCTCATCATCCGTTTGCTCGAACGCTTGATTAACTGCGGTCAAAGCTATAGCTTGTTGCTTATAGACTGAGTTACGGCTGACATTAAATCGGTTGGATATATCAACAATCGTAGCCGTCTCTTTCAGTGACTCAATCCCAATGCTTCGTTTAACACTTAATGGCAGGCGCTTTCCATGGTACTTTTTGTGAGCAGTTATCATCATGATCCATTTTTGTTTTAGTCGATAAACTATGTATCATAGATCAACTTGTTGGTCGATGACTGCTCTCAAAAATTACTATTAAAAATTGCATGACTGTTCACTGCTTTTGAACCATCCCTAAAATTCATCTGTAAGCAACTATTTGTTTTCATTATCTTAAAGTGATCTTAAGCATATTTAAACGCTTTCTATTCGTTTAATGGGCTCTCTTATGCAGATAATCTTGATTTTCTGTCTGGCGTCTCCTACCTGCTCCCATGACAGGAAAAATGGAGAGCGAAAATGAACTCGTTGTATTGCTTGGCATGCGACTTGCACAGGGCGCTGACGGAGCGACCGATTCGGGATCAACGGCCGGTAAAGTTGGCGCTGACGGAGCAGCTACTGCACATAGTACTACGTCGGACTTTGTGCCATCATCACCATCCGGAACCGCTTCTGCAATAACCGCTGATGCATTTTCTACTGTCTCAGCACTTACAACGCTTGCTTGACCTCTCGCTTGGAAAAACCATTGGTGTGAACGTCCAACGGTCACACAAAGTGGGAAGAATGACGGATCGAGTGTGATTGAACCATCTGAGCGATAATGGATCGGCAAATCATATTGCGTTGTAGTCGTTGTCAATTTCATCATTGTTTGTACGATAGAACGCTGCTTTGTTTTTACATACTGCGACCAACTACCAATCAAGGATTGTTTTACTTGACTTTTAAGCTCACCGCAATTTGTTATAGCCGCTAAATGATCAATAAATTGATTCTCACCATTGGCTTCTATTAATAAATCCAACAGGTTATGAGCGCCCGTTATTTTCTCGGCGGGCATTTGTATAGCGAAGGTTAAAAGTATCCAAGCAAACGCTGGTTTTGCAATGATCGGACTAAGTTTCGAGCATCCCCAACGACGTCCATCTTTTGCCGTTCCTCCTGTGTAATTGCCATGATAGTCGAATGGATCACGATTAAAATAAGCGATAACCTTTTTCCTCTTAGCATCATTAAGATATAGGCTCATCGTGCTCAATATATCAAGAAAACTTCGAGGGTCTGGTTTATAACTGTCATCAGCTTGATATAGTGTACCTAATGACTTTGCTACAAATCTATCACTCAGCGTTATTGTATTTAGGATATTACGTGTTATATTTTCATCGAGGTGTACGCACTGGCTAACTAAACGGTTGTAGATGGTGATATCTGGCTCAATATGATCCAGACTAGACAACAAAACAGCCTGCAGATCGAGCTCTCTCACTTGCACATGCGATATTAACATCGAACTAAAATTAGGATCGACGCTAATGAGCGAAGCTAAAACTCTAAAGCAATAATCTCTGGTTTCTTGAATCTTGTGATTGCCAGGATCGACAAGGTAAGTCAATAAAAATTCATGATTAATAATAGGATCTGCAGATATCGCCGCGGAGCTTGCGGATCGTGTCATTGACCGCTGCCATGCCTTGATAATTTCGTTTTGAATACATTGATAAATGCCTAACGCCCCATTACTTTTGGGTGAAAACTGCTTTACCAATACGATGTTCAAGATAAGTTCTGGAGAGGTCTTGAATATCTGTGCTACGATCGTCTCTTGTTCTGATCGTTCTAAACCAATTAAAAAAAATGCCAGATCACCATGTGACTCAACTTGGTGTAAACTGAGGTCTATTATCTTGGAAATGAAAAGCCTTTGAGGCTCATCCTTTAATTTTTGTTCGCTTTTTTTGAGCTGATTATATACTGTTAGATAATCAAGCGATTTTCCAAGAGCAATCGTTGTTATCCAATCTTTAAATAGTTGAAGATCCGAATTGTATACAACGAATGTTAACAGATCGCTGTCATTCAATATCACTTGTTTGGCTTTTTCGCCAATCTCCGTAGATTGTAACAATTGCAGCATTACTTTTAGAAAATACGTTGTGTTCCGTTTAGAATCCGGCCGCATAAACGTCTCTTTTATTTTCCTAAACAAGGCTGATTGTATCGCTTGATCTACAAGGAATGTTTTTAAAATTATCTGATTAAACAGAGTATACAGTGGTTCAAAATCGTTGACTTCATTCAATAGGTAACTTATTAATAATTCAGCAGACTCATATTCTTCAGTAAATTGCTTATTGAGTTCTGACGTTTTCGGTGATAATCGTTTCTCCAAATCATTTAATTCTTGTTTCAATTTTTCTTGTTTTTTCAGTTTTTCATGTAGTGCCATTCTTTCGTTGAGAGGAGGATTGAAACCGTAGGGATAACTATTTGCATGCATATATGCAGTCAATCCATCTACCTCGTTTTTTATTTTTAATATTTCTTTAGTATGCAACCTATATTGCTCAGCCACATGATTAGCAGAGTCAATTGCAAGTATAAGGCTAGCCACATAGGCCTCGTAAAAAGACATGACCATTGGATTTGAGTGCATCAATTCAAAGCTATGAGACATATATACTTTGTATAATGTTTTCAAACCATTAAGATTCAGCAATGATAACTGACCTTTATCCAATAGAAGTTTAAATAGTTGAATCGTTTGACTGAGTGTGAAAACGCTTGATCCTTGATTGATCAATAAATCAACCGCTTGCCTTTGATGAGCGCGACTTGAACAAAGTCTTGTTTTTAGCCACGCAATCACCGTGTCGAAATCGTGTGTCTTACTCGTCAGCAGCAAAAGACATTGATCATCCAATACATTGTTAACATCCTGAAGCGTTAAATCAGTAGCATTCAACGTCTGCTCAAGCATCGCAAGAAATGTTTGTTGAATGTCTGACGTTTGTTTCGAAATGGCGTCAGTTATTCTCGAGAACATATTGTTTCTTACAGCACTGACAATCAGCGACTCAAATGCCAACTGCGTAGCATCATTGGATTGAAAAAAATCAAGGCTTCCCAGCATATTGTTCAAAAAAACATCCAAATAATCACTTGCATTTCGCTCTTGAGACTCCATGAGCGCTTTCATTTTGTGCATATATTGGGCGTAAAAATTCAAGCACAACTGTTCAGAAGGCCTGTTTTCTTGTGGTGCAGAAAGGTATTGCGTATAAAGTAATGATAATTTAGGGGGCGTAAGCCAATCAAATAGAGTTCCGTTTTCAAGAAGAGAGCTCAATAACGTCGGTTGGAAAAGAACGACGATGCTTGTTGCTTCTGTCGTTTTAGTTACAAGCGGTTTAATCAACACGTCGAGATTAATTTGAGAAAATCCTGGGAGGATTGTAATCAGAAAATCCACAAATCCGATCATCGCTGGATCTTGTATCAAGAGACCCAATAATTCTATATCAATATTGGACAGTATTAATATATTAATAAAATCTTCTGGCCGCTCATCAACTATATTGTGTTTATTCCAAAGTTCACGAATCCAGAGCAGTTTAAGCTCATTCGAGACCCGCTTTCTTGTAACGATCATAGGTAAAATGTCGTTGAGTGTGCGTTTCTTAATAATTTCTTCTTTAGCGAGAATATGTGTATAAACTGCTTGCATAAGCGTTTCAGGTGGCAACGGCGAGGCTGGACTATCAATTTCACTCAATAACGCATTGATACCGTTTGACGTTGAAAAAAATGCGGCGAGAATGGATTGAGTATCCCCACTTGCATCGATGATATGTTGTATTAATTGAGCTTTATCACAATCATTAAAATGGCCCCAAAAAACAGCCGTAAATACAGGAGGCTTTGCACGCAATTTCATGTTCTGTTCTCATGCTCAAGTAAATTTATAAGGAACGAAGTATACGAAATGGATTTTAATTTGTCAAGATGCGCGAATTGCATCATAAAGAATGTTACCGAAAAGAGGAAATTTCCGGGTCGTTGCCTCATAACTAATGTTACCGAAGCCAAAGGGAGACATTTTTATGAGGGTGCTAAACATGGACATTTATTTAGCAAATTTGTCGAAGCGTTACAGGAAGGCAAATAAGCATGAAAAAGGTATAATATTGAATGAGTTGTGTGAGATGAGTGGTTTTCATAAAAAACACGCCATCAGACTGCTTAATACGCCCAAGAAGAAACAAAAGCCTAGAATAAACATCGGACGCCCTTTTTTATCAGCAGATCTCACTCAAGCCTCTCGCCCTTTGTTTTAGGGGGTCTTAGAAAAATATTTTCGCACTGTTTTACTTGTTTTTCTATGAAAACATGGCTAAATCCAGGATAC
>CANJFK010000137.1 GCA_947473535.1 Legionellaceae bacterium
CTTCGCGGGAAAGACAACGTGGCCGAAACGATGAACAAGGCTCAAAACGCATTAAAGCCGCTATTGTGTACTATAATTACACTAACTTAAGTTCCTCCTGTAGTGTGGTGAGGTGGCGTGAGATTTACACAAGGATTTAACATGGTCTGTAACGTTAAATTATTGATTCATGCCTCAAGTGCGACGTATGGTTTACAGGGACAAGATACAAACCAACCGATTGGCGCTGAAAAAAATGAGGCATTAGCTGAGTTCAGCAAGGCGGGTTATAAACTTGCTGATTACCGCACGCCGCAAAACAGTGGGGGCACTGCTGCTGCGCCGATGGCGGCGCTTTGTTTGGAGCCCACGTCTGGTGATAATGGCCCAATCGTTATTGCTTTTCGTGGCACCAAAAAAAAAGACGATATCTGGTCTAACCTAAATGTCGGGGCCAAAGGGGTGGCAAAAAAAGAGCAACGCGATGCCGCGTTTGCATTTTACGAAGAAATGCAAAAAAAATACCCCAATAGAGAAATTATACTAACAGGCCATTCGCTAGGGGGTAATTTAGCGCAATATGTTGCAGCGAGAGCTTATTCTCAAGCGGATTCCGCAGGAAAACCCATGCCAACGCTTTCCGTGCGCACATTTAATCCCGCCCCGATTAAAACACGTTACAGTGAGGTCTTTACTAAACGACCTGAGCTCACGAAGCAAATTGTCAATTACCGATTATCAAAAGATGTGATTAGTAGTGATAAAACCCCGTTTCATGCGTCTTATGGCGATATGTATGTTTTTCAAAGTAAACTAGGCACGAAAAAAGCGCATGATCTATCGTCAATGTTACAAGAAATACCGCCTGCGGTATTGAATCGAACGATAGGTTTTTCAAAAAATGATCAATTAATAGAGCAGGTTAATGGTTCATTTGAATCATATCAGTGCCGCGTAAATAACCAATGGTTTCCCGGTTTTCGGCAGGGTGCTGTAAATTTGAATGCATTTGAGACAAGGAAGCAGTCTCTTCTGGCGGCGCTTCAAAACCATGATTATGGGGAAGCTAAAGCCATTATAGCTGAATTAAGAAACGATACATCAGGCTCTACTTCAACTCATTTACTAAATGTATTGCATAATAATATTGAAGACACAGAAAAAACAGAAAAAATAAAACCGGCAGTGTCAATGAGTCCCTTAGCGTCTAGTCAGGGACAGTGGTCTGACACAATCAACCATCACTTACCAGCTGCGGTCAGTAAAAATCAGACGTTGGAGTTGACACCTAGCCTAGACGAACCATCCATGTCGCCAAGTAAATAACGGTATGAAATATACCTTAAACTAATGGCAAATGTAGCCTGGATTACGCGCCGCGTAATCCAGGAAACGATGCCCCACACAGGCTCTGCTCCCGGATTACGCTGCGCTTCATCCAGGCTACATCAAAATTTTGGCTTAAAGTCGTGCCATTGAACCCTAATCCCTAATCCAACATACCCTGCGCCCGCAGTAATCGCTCCGGAGTGCCGATATCAAACCATATGCCCGTATAAATTTCGCCTGTTGCGTGCTTATCCGTTGCTAGTTGACGAAGGATAGGTGTTACAGAATAGCGGCCGGGCGTATTGTTTTTAAAGAGTTTTGGGTGGTAGCAAGCAACGCCTGCGAAGGTGTATTGTCGGTTATTATTGTCAAGTTGATGTTGTTGGGTTAAACCAAAATCGCCTTGTTCACTATAGTCTGGTTTATTGACTAAGATTAAATGCGCTGAGCTTCGCGTTGGTAATCTAAGCGATGCAAAATCATAATCAGTGAAGATATCCGCATTAACGGTTAGAAAAGGCAATTCGCCAAGCAAGGGGAGTGCATTAACAATGCCACCGCCAGTTTCAAGGCCGCCGGGTGGTTCCGGTGCGTAGATAATCTCAAGGTTCCACCGTCCACCGTGTCCCAAATGTTGGCGAATCTGTCCGCCCAAATAAGCATGGTTAATGATGATTCGTTTAATGCCTGCTTGAGCCAAATTCATGACGTGGTATTCGATAAGTGGGATGTTATGCACGGTACAGAGTGCCTTTGGACGTAAGTCGGTTAGTGGTTTTAATCGTTCGCCACGGCCTGCAGCCAAAATCATTGCGGTCTCTATCATGATTGTTTTTCTAAAAAAATGGGTTGAACTTTTTGTTGCATAAACTGATAGAACGGCGCTAATTCGCTATGATCCTCGAGACACGCCATGACATAATGAAAAGTTAGCGGTAAATCACGTAAATAGGCTGATTTGTTGTCACGAAGTGATAAACGACAAAAAATACCCAGCACTTTTAAATGCCGTTGTAGTCCGCATACATCGAATGCGTGATTGAATTCAGCGAAGGATCCCTGAATGGCGGAGGGAAGATTGCCGTGGAAGTAGGCGAGCCATTGCATTGTTTGCTCGCGCGGCCATTGGACATAGCAATCTTTCAAGAGTGACACCAAATCATAAGCATAGGGTCCAAGCATTGCATCTTGAAAATCAATCACACCAATATCGGCTGGCTGGCTATCCCTGACAACCATTAAGTTTCGCGAATGGTAGTCACGGTGTATAAAAACGTGTGGTTGACTTGTTACCTTGGCTATCAGCCAATCAAATGTTTGGTTTAATAACTGTTCTTCTTTCGAATGAAGCGTTAACGCGAGATAACGACCCAGAAACCATTCACGAAACATTGTCAATTCGCTCAAGATAAACTGCTTGTCAAAAACAGGCAGTTTTGCCGCTGTAGCACTGCATTCTTGTATTTTTGACAACGTGTCCATCGCGTTTTTGTAAAGTGTATCAGCCGTTTTGGTTGAGAGCTCATTTAAAAAAACGCGATCACCTAAATCTTCAAGCAAGATAAAGCCGTGCGTATGGTCAACGGCATGGATAACTGGCGTATGAACGCCCACTTGGGCTAAAGCAACTGCAATACTAACGAACGGACCGATCGCCTCTTTGGGTGGTGGCGCATCCATGACTATTCGCGTTAACCCGCCACAATGAAGGCGAAAATAACGACGAAAACTAGCATCGCCTGCTAGCGGCGTTAGCGTAAATGGCTTATCGATAAATACCGTTTCAAGCCATTCGTTAAGTGCGTTTTCTCGTGTATGCATGCTATACTTCCCGCCCTCGTTAGGGTGCCATTATGTTAGAAAGTTGACCGGTGAATATTAAGTTCAATGGAGCTACCTTAAGCCAAAATTTTGATGTAGCCTGGATGAAGCGCAGCGTAATCCGGGAGCCGCGCCTGTGTGAGGCATCGTTTCCCGGATTACGCTGCGCTTCATCCAGGCTACATTTAATTGTTAATTTCAGATAAAAAGCTTAAGGTAGTGCCATTGAATATTAAGTTCTATTATACGTTAACAAGCCTTGTGTTAGTAGCCACAAGTGCTACTTATCACCTAAAAGCGCATGCGGCCACTGTGACGATTGAGCCGGTGCAGGCCTGTGTTCTTGCGCGCGACACGCCCATGAGTGCTGCTGCTCGCGCGAAAATTGCTCGATGCTTGGGGTGGCACGCGAACCTTGCCTCGCCTGTTTGTGGCGGCGCTTATCAACCGATCACGATTATACCTCTCGCTGATGAAAATGAAGTACAAATTATGGCGGATAAGGTTTCATTGTATCCTGCCGGTCGCTCTGAATTAGCTGGGCGCGTGGAAGTTAATCAGACACAAAGAATTGTTAACGCACAGACCGCAACGGTTTACCGTGATGCTAAAACCAATCAAGTGACTCAAATTGTACTGTTGGGTCGTGTTCGTTATCGTGAGCCAGGTCGAATGATGTTGGCTAAAAAAGCAATCATCAATCCTCGCGATAAATCCGGTAAAATTGAAGATGTCCTTTATCGATTTGACACCAATCGCGCCGGTGCGATTTTGCCTGCCTGGGGGCGGGCTGGTTTGGTCCAGCGTTTTGCGAATCAGAATTATTTGTTACGAAAAGCAACGTACACAACCTGTGCACCACAAGATAAGTCTTGGCAACTTGAAGCCAGCGAGATTACCCTGGACACGGCGAAAGCCACGGGTGTCGCAAGAAATGCGTTATTGCGTGTTGGCGACATGCCGGTGTTTTATGCGCCTTATTTTAGCTTTCCTACGTCAAACGTACGAAAATCAGGTTTTTTAATGCCAATCGGGGGATATTCCAACGTTGGCGGTTTTGATTTGGCACTGCCTTATTATTGGAATATCGCCCCAAATTACGATGCGACTATCGTTCCTCATCTTTACACGCGCCGTGGTTTGATGCTGGGGGGGGATTTTAGGTTTTTAACGGATAATTCGGCAGGCGTCGTCGGCGGGAATTTTCTGTCTAACGATCATGCTTTTAATGAATTTTTAATTAAAAACAAGGATCAATACCCAATATTAAGTCACGTTTCCACTGATCGATGGTCTTTATTACTGCATGAAACGACGCAGTTTAGCAGTAATTTTCACATGAACATCAATTACCAACAAGTTTCTGACGATTATTACTTGCAAGATTTCAGTACCAATTTGGCTTATATCACCGAGAATCAATTGTTGCGTCAAGGTGATATGACGTACACCACTGATCACTGGCTGTTTAGAGGGATGCTGCAAAGCTACCAAACATTGCATCCTATTAATCAGTCTGTGGTTGCAGATGCTTACGAACGATTACCTCAATTATTAGCGCGGGGTGTTTACAATGATTTGCCGATGCATGCAAATGTTAGTGTGTTGAGTCAATTTGATTATTTTCGCGGTGAAACATCGCGTGTGCTGCAACCGCAAGGCCCACGGTATCATTTAAACCCAATCGTATCGCTTCCACAGATCAAACCATGGGGTTATGTTACACCCGAAGTGCAAG
>CANJFK010000138.1 GCA_947473535.1 Legionellaceae bacterium
ATATTTTTGCCGTCTATGGTTAGTTCAACATTCAACATAGCATGAAATTTGTCCCATCAACAAGCGGGGTATAACAGGGCAACCGCGTCTTACGCCCAAATTTTAGTCGCATTATCCGAGCCGCGACCATGAGGGAGCGTTCACGAAAGCTCATCCTTGACTTGCCGCTTCGTGAACGCTCCCTAACGGTCGCGGATCGGGCAGATTGACTTAATGTCAAACTAAAAATTAAGATGCGTTTGCCCTGCGGGGTATAATTACATCTGAGACGTCAACAAAATAGCGGCAACTAGCCAGAGCACCACACCCACTAAATACGCTAATGGGCGTGGTCCATCCTTGTCAATGCCCTTGTATTTGCCTATCAACCAAAAGATCCACACAGGCAGACCAGCCAGCACAAATAAATACAATATTTGAGAGAAAGGCAATGAGCCCATCTGAAAGGGTGCGAGATGGGATAATTGTTCCACGAAGTGATACGACATCGCCTGGCTTTGGATCAACAGCCAATGCCCCCAATCTTGATATTTTTCAATCAGCCAAGACGCTACTAACAAGGGAAATAGTAATTTTACGCCAGGGAACTTACCTATTTTTTTTAATAACCCGGACAATTCTTCGGAAAAAAAGACGGCAATGGATGAGCCAAACACCACCAGTGCTAATGTATAAATCATGACATTCTATCGTCCAATGTTTCCCAACGCGCATACAGTTGAGCAAGTGCTAGCTCTTGTTCTGCTAATTGTTGCTTAAACAACGTGATCGTTTGGACATCTTGTTGATAAAATTCAGGATCTGTCATTGTTTGTTGCGCGGCTTCAATCGCTTTCTCTGAAACCTCGATCTGCTGTGGTAGATTTGCTAACTCTCGCTGCTCATTGAAACTTAGCTTGATGGTAGGCGAACTACGACGCGTGCTGGGTGCTGCAGGCACGGTCTCACGCGGCTGTGTTTTTTTGTGATGCAGAAATTCATCATAACCACCATCGTATTCCTCAAAGTGGCCTTCACCTGTATGAATTAAGACGCTCGTCACCACTTGATTAATAAAAGCCCTGTCATGGCTAATCAATAATAACGTTCCTGGGTAATCAACCAATAGTGTTTCTAACAGCTCTAACGTTTCTATATCCAAATCGTTGGTTGGTTCATCCATAACTAATAAATTAACCGGTTTAGCCAATAATTTTGCTAATAGCAGCCGATTGCGCTCACCGCCTGACAACGAGGACACCGGTTGATTAAACCGCTCTGGCGCAAATAAAAATTCGCGCAAGTAAGTAGCAACATGTTTTTGTTTACCATTGATTGTCACATAATCAGCACCATCACCAACATTTGCCATGACGGTTTGCTTTTCATCCAATTGCCGCCGCAATTGATCAAAATAGGCAACGGACACAGACGTTCCTTGACGTATGACACCCGCATCGGGGGTTAATTCCCCTAACAATAAACGCACTAATGTTGTCTTGCCGCATCCATTCGGACCAATAATGCCGACTTTGTCACCACGCGTTAATACATGCGAAAAATCACGTAAAAGAACTTTTCCGTCAATGCTGTAATCGATGTGCTCAGCCTCGACCACCAGATTACCAGAACGCACCACATCCAGCGTCATTGATTTTACTTGACCCATTTGCGATCGACGCTGTTTGTGCGCATCCCGCATCGATTTCAATGCACGCACTCGTCCTTCATTACGTGTGCGTCTAGCCTTAACACCCGTACGTAACCACGCCTCTTCTTCACTCAAACGTTTATCAAATAAATCATGATGTTTTTGCTCGCTCATGCGCATGGCTTCACGCCGGTCAAGATACGTTTCGTAATTACAATCGTATGAATTTAATTTACCACGATCGATTTCTACAATACTATTGGAGACTTGAGCTAAAAATTCGCGATCATGTGTTACCACTAATAAACTTCCTGGGTAACTTTTCAAATAAGATTCAAGCCACTCTATCGCGCTTATATCCAAATGGTTAGTCGGTTCATCGAGTAATAATAAATCAGGCGCCGCAATCAACGCGGCGGCGAGTAAAGCGCGCCGTTTCATGCCGCCCGATAAACGACTAATGGGTGCGTCTGGATCGAGGCCTAAACGACTCGCCATGATTTCAACCCGAGGCAAGGCATCCCAACCATGCAAGTCATCTAAACGTTGTTGACAACGAGCCAACTTATCAAAGTCCTCACCGGCTGATAATTCACGAAATTGCACGAGAATATCACCTAACTCGCCCAAACTCTTCACGAGAAAATGATAAACCGTTTCATTTTCACTCAAAGGGACGTCTTGGGTTAAGCCCGCAATCCGCAAACCATTTTGTTTATGAATTTGGCCACTATCTGGCACAATTTCACCCTGCAGTAACTTCAGCAGGGTCGATTTTCCAGCACCATTGCGGCCTACAAGTGCTATTCTGGCTTGCGGTTGAATTTGCCAATCGACTTGATCTAATATACGGTTTCCCGCCAAAATCAAGTTAACGTTATTCAGGGATAATATGCTCATTAAATTACCATCACTCCATCCATCTCAACCATGGCGCCACGTGGCAAGGCTGAAACGCCTATCGCCGCTCGCGCAGGATATGGCGCTGTAAAATAGTGCGCCATCGCCTCATTAATCAATGGAAAATGACTTAAATCTGTCAAATAGACCGATAGTTTAACGATATTGGCCAAGCCACCACCGGCCGCCTCACAGACTGCTGCCAAATTTTCTATCACTTGGTTGATCTGTAACCGAATATCGTCACTACACAATTGCATTGTTTTCGCGTCGAGGGGAATTTGACCTGAAAGATAAATAGTATCACCACAGCGTATTGCCTGACTGTAGGTACCAATTGCAGCGGGTGCTAATTCACTATGTATAGCTTGCATATGCTAGGTGGTCCCCTGTTTTTTTCTGTAAAGTCGCATAACAACATTATTTGCGCGTAAACGACGCATAACGCGCGCTAAATGCGTTCTATCTAGCACGCTTATCGAAAACGTTACGGCATTATGCCGACCATCCCGTGGATCCACATTAATATTACCAATGTTTGAATCCGCCTCTGAGATCGCTGTTGCAAGCGTGGCCAGTACGCCACGCTGATTGGCAACATCGACGGTGATATCAACCCAAAATTCGCCTTGTACATCATCATCCCAACGTAAAGAAATAAATTGCTCTGGATTACCACGTACGTTATTAATCGTCTGGCAATCACTAGCATGCACCAATATACCGCGTCCTTGCTGAAAACGTCCTACGATATTATCGCCCGGTATGGGCTGGCAACATTCAGCAAAATGCACCACCATCCCCTCCGTGCCTTTAATAGCCAATGGGCCCGTTTTCCCCGTTTTTTCCAAATCACCACTGTCAAGCGCAACAACAAGGCGCTTGGCAATGACCATTGGCATTTGATTACCAATGCCAATGGCATAGGATAAATCATCAACCGACTTATAATTAAGATCGTGTAATAAAGCTTGCAATGACTCTGGTGGCACCTTTGCATATTCACTCGACAATTCGGCAAAGGCTTGTTCCAACAGTCGATGCCCCAACGCCATTGACTCTGCGTGATGCTGACTTTTCAAAAAATTACGAATATTGCTACGCGCTTTACCAGTGACTACAAAATTCAACCACGATGGATTTGGATGTGCACCGGGCGCGGTGATAATTTCTACCGTTTGCCCATTGGTCAATGGGATGCTTAGTGGAACCAAACGACGATTCACTTTAGCCGCCACACAACTGTTTCCAACCCCGGAATGAACGGTATATGCAAAATCAACGGGCGTAGCGCCATTGGGCAACTCCATGATATGGCCTTTCGGAGTAAATACGTAAACTTCATCCGGAAATAAATCAATCTTGACGTGTTCAATAAATTCCAACGAATTTCCTGTGCTGCGCTGAAGCTCCAACAATCGCTGCACCCATTCGCGTGCACGCAATTGTGCCTCATTAACTTCTAAACCAGACGATTTATAAATCCAGTGCGCTGCCACACCGTTTTCAGCAACACGATCCATTTCGCGCGTACGTATTTGAACTTCGAGTGGCACCCCAAAAGGACCAAACAACGTTGTATGCAACGATTGATAACCATTCACTTTTGGAATACCAATATAATCTTTAAACCGTTGTGGTACCGGCTTATATGTTTGGTGCAAAGCACCCATGACTCGATAACAGGAATCAATATCTTCCGTAACAACCCGAAAGGCAAACACATCAGATATTTCAGAAAACGATGCTTTTTTAAGCCTCATTTTACGATAAATACTATACAAATGTTTTTGGCGGCCAAACACATGCTCATATGGAATATTCAACTCTTCAAGCGCTTCTTGCAAATCTTGCTCAATTTTTTGCGTAAGCTCACGCCGGTTACCGCGCGATTTTTCAAGCGCAGATTTAATGGCACGATATCGCATGGGATAAAGCGCTTTAAATCCAAGGTCTTCCAAACCAGTGTAGACCGAGTGCATTCCTAATCGATTGGCGATAGGCGCATATATTTCTAACGTTTCAACTGCTATTCGCCTGCGTTTTGCAGCGGGCATCGCGCCGAGCGTTCTCATGTTATGCAGACGATCAGCGAGTTTTACAATGATGACGCGTATGTCTTTAACCATCGCCAACACCATTTTACGAAAATTCTCCGCTTGGGCTTCGGCTCGTGATTCAAATTTAATTTTAGTTAATTTAGTGACACCATCAACAAGCGCCGTGACATCCTCTCCAAATTGTTGGATTAAGTCATCTTTACTAATCGACGTATCTTCAACAACATCATGCAAGAGCGTCGCCATGATGGTTTGGTAATCC
>CANJFK010000139.1 GCA_947473535.1 Legionellaceae bacterium
CCATTTTCGGACAAGGTGGGCTGGAGAACCTCGATACTGAAGTTCAAATCCAACAACAGCACGTACAACAACAAATTCAAACGGCGTTAAATAATGACGATGTAGCCGATGATGTTGAACCGGATGAGGAGCGCTTCCTCAAATACACCAGTGACGAAGAGACTTATGATAGGGACACCTTCATCGCGAACATGCAGCCGTATATCAATGAGAGTTATAAAGGGGTGAGCGCGGAAGACTGCTGGGATCAGTTTGTCGGCAAAGATACCCACCGATTTAAATATGGCATCAAAAAGATGACCATCTCAGCCGCTAAATACCTCATTGAGCATTTGATGGATGCCCCGTTTGGCTTTCATCCTGATAACCTCCCAGCCGGCTTGGCCTTGAGACAAGAGAATAAAAATTTAGTTCTAGTTTACAATCCGTTAAATTTCAATATTAATCAGAATACATCCCCGCTGACTCCTACATTCAGTCGTCCCAAACCTGCCCCTCGTTGGGCAGGTAATGCACTGCAATTCATCAGCCCAACGCAAGCGTCTGACTTATACAAAACAATCTATCATCAAAATAAAAAACCAGGCGAAGACAAGGCCGTCGACACGTTCTTTTCGTTAAACGACCCAGAAAACAAACAAATCAATCCCGAGCAACGCATGCACATTTTAAATGCATTCATTGCTGGCATAGCGACAAAAGAATTAGCCGATAAAATAACGCAACAACTCAATGAACTCAATATCAATGGCAAAACCTGTACCAATAAAAATATCGCAGCATTCGCCGCAATTTTATATGAAAAAGGCGCAGAGCCTTTATCCAATTTGCTCACGCAATTACAACAATTAAAACAAGCGAAGGGCACAGCATTTTTCGAAAGCTTCAAGCGATGCTTCCTGGATCCATCCAATAATTTAAATGAATTATTAACCGAGTCATCACAAGAAGCCATTCAGAAACTATTAACCTTCAACAACGCTAAATCGCAATGGTGGACTTCACTGACCGATCAACAAAGCCAGACAAACTATGGACAACGCTGGGTAAACCTTGCTGAACAAACCAATGCATTTACATATTTCTGTGATGAGCTAAATGAACATTTTCCTGGGATTCATTTAAGCAGTCCATGCCCTTTATTAAATATAAAGGATATGCAGGTGGGCTTGGATCGCTTGTTAACGATTTTACATAACGCTCACGATGTTGACGAACAATATAATGCATTACCAGGCTTATCATTGAATGGCTTGGAGGCCTTCTATGCTTCACGCTATGAGGGCTACAAACTAGTTACACCCGACATGGAATTATCTAAATTGCTCGGTATTTGCGAGAAAGAATGTAGTTTTCGTTTAGACAAAGAATCACTCCTCCATCATTTCAATACACAGCAAAAAAACGTTCTGTTTTTACGCTACATGGCCACATTTAACCAGCGCGCCTCACTGTCAGATTATCAAACGGTGTGCGATCGTCTTTTAACCCATTATCCGGCTCAACATTGGCAAGCACAGGGTACTCAACCACCCATTCTCAATACATTGTTAGCAAACGCCTCACTATTTGGCATCGGGAAACGAGGCAAAAATTCGTTTAAAGAGGATGTTGAACAAGCAATCAAATTCGTTGATGAGCATCCGAATGATGATTGCAATTTTATACTGCAAAACTGGTTGGATAAATACAAACCTGCATCGTTTCTTGGGCAAAGCCCGCAAAAACCAACCCTCGGTGAAATAATTAACCTTGCAAATCTAACCATTTTGGAAGATCTCACCTTACCCATTTATCGAAATGCTCAAAATGTTGACCCAGACCACCGCCAACAAGTCGCCGACCTTCACCAAATGTATAAAGGCAATGCCAATCTTTTTCTTAAATACCCACAAGAAAAACTAAATGCAATTGACGCTTTACTGACGAGTTATGGTGATAAAGCCCACCTCTTCATCGAAGCATTGACGCTATTATCAAAAAACAAATCAGGCTTCGGGCTAAGTTATCTCTTGCACGGCCTCATCACCGTCGGCGATCTCAAGGACGACAACACAGGGCAATATAAACGCTCAACCCCTATTGATTTATCGACCGTATCACCCCACTTACATGCCGCCTACCGACAACAATATCCCGTTGCAGCCCCCCTATGTTTACCCGATGAGCCAGGATTGCGTGCAGCGAGCACTAAACTATTTTCTGTGTGCAGCAACGACGGTGTTCATGGCGAAAATATTGTAGAAAAAATGCAGTTGCTCTACGACGCCGTGAGTCAATGCAAACAAAAACAAGGGCAAGAAGTCGTTGATCATTTGATTGAGATCCTGGGCTACATTGACGTAGAACACGCCACAGCATTACCCACCCTTGACGAATTAACCACGTTAATTGGCATAATTTCCGATGCGGCAATGCCACATTTTAACGAATTAATGGGTATTATAAAACACAACCTCCCACAAGGCTGTGCCATCGTTACAAACAAAGTGGCAGCCCCCCCAGCCACGAAGAAAGGTAATCTATACGCGCTTCTTGCTAAAAACATGGATGACCTTATTCAACAATTTAAAAGCCTAAAACCATTCCTTCCGACAGGATTTGAAGTTTTTTTCAACGAATTAAATGGACCCAATGGGCCAAATATGCTACTGGGTGTCTTTTCACATTTGGATGATATTCCTGCCGAGTACTTCTTCGTACGCAAACTCATTGAAGTAAAAATTAAAGCTATCTTGCTCTCTATTTACGATGACAGCATCA
This sequence comes from Legionellaceae bacterium, assembly GCA_947473535.1. Lineage (GTDB taxonomy): Bacteria > Pseudomonadota > Gammaproteobacteria > Legionellales > Legionellaceae > CANJFK01. The sequence goes on from CANJFK010000139.1 coordinate 2,764, forward strand.
AAAACGGTCTTGAAGGCATTGCTGCAAACGGTAAAACCTCAACCATCTTAACGTGCGTGATTAACGATCAAATTGAGCACCCAATCAAAAAAACAAACAGTTTTGATGAATTTTTAGCCGCGTCTGCTACGCAAACACAACACGTGGAGCGCTGTTTAGCCGATTTACAACACATTCATGAGCAATGGCCAGACGATTTTGACGCACTCGTTGAAATCCTTGGTGATGATGAACATATTGGCCAATATAGCCTCGCGGTGCTGTCTGAAATTACATCGCAATTTGTTGCGCATTACAATAATGCAGCATTTTTTCCACTCAAAACCTTCCAACAATTTTTTCCAGATCCCGTGATTTCTCAGGATAATATACTCATTATCCTGAAGAAAATATTTGATAAAACCACGCAAAAAAGATTGAAACTGAGTGATGCCGAAAATGAACAATTATGCATGCTCGCTACCGCATTTAGCCAAGAGAACGCACATGGTGTCACCGAATACCTTGACGATTTATATGACCTGAAAGAAGAGCAGCCCGATCTTTACATGCTTAAGCTAGCCATATTAATTGATCAACCCGACCCAAGTGCTGGATTAAGAGAACTAAAGACCGTTATTGATATGTTAACTGGCCTCGATGATCCAGAATTAACAGCGGCGGTATTTAAGTTATTTCAAATGCATGCCAGCGACTTTTCATCCGTCATGCAGGCAATGAAGGACGATGATCCTACTACAATGCATCACTCATTAAGCATTATTATTAAAGCGACGCTAGCCGATCCAGACCATTATGCTATTGAAACCATAAACGAAAGTATTGAACATTTAAAATCAATAACACCCAGCGAACTACAAAAGCTTGCGTTCATCTATGCAACACCACGCTACCCCACACTGACCACCTTGCATACCAACTTGAACGAAGGCTTGGATTTAAACCAATTAAACGAAGACTTTGATCGCGATCCGTTTGGTCACCGCAATCACCCAGACACAGGCCCTGACACGCTGATAGAACATTTTGATACGTCTCGCGTTGCAGAGCTCATTGATGGCATGCATGATTTAAATAACAACCGACCCATGCTGTTATCTCAACGGCAAGAATTACAACGTTGGTTCTTGTATGTTAATACGATTGGCCACAAGCACACGATCCCTTGCCGCCCTCTTGATCTTAAGAACAATGATCCCAAAACGATTAAAAGCATGTCTCATGCTGAAATCAAAGCATTAACTCAACATTATAGCACTTTCGTTAAAACGCATGCGTTAAGCGACGATCCGGTCATTCAAGAACAGGTCATTAAAGCCAAACTAGACTACGTTGCCATCCTGCGTGAAGTGATGTACCGCTCGACTGGACGATTTCCAAGACCAACGCAGATCCTTTATTTATTAAACGCGATACAGGGCAATGATGATTATGTCGCGCAAGTTCAAACCGGTGAGGGCAAATCATTAATTTCAGCACTTACCGCAGCACTCCTAACATTCGAAGGAAAAACCGTCGATGTATGCACTAGTAATTTATTTTTAGCACAAGAAGGCTTAAACGAAAATCAATCATTCTTTGACTATTTAGGAGTCAAAACCGCCTTAATTACAACGGATAGTAAACTAGAAGACTATCGAACTGGGGGCATTCATTACTCCAGCGTATCGGAAATAGCGCTTACTCGTTCAAAGATGTCGTTATTAGGAAAAGTATTTCCTACTGATTCTGCCATTATTGCCGACGAGATCGATTTTTCTGTTTTAGACGATAACCTCCGCTACCGGTTCGCTATCTCACTAGACCAAGTCAAAAATCCTGATGAAAGCCCTTATCTTTGGATTTATGCGGCGTTGATTCAGTTTGTTGATGCTCAAGCTGCCCCGAGAGACGATGAAACATTGATCAAAGAGGCAAAACAGTGGTTAAAACAATCACTCCAAGGCAAAGAACAAGAAGCGCAATTAAAAGCGCTTGAAGCAGACCCAGAGCTCTTTCAAAAAAGACTCGAAACATGGCTTATTGCCGCTGGAAAATCAGCTCGATTGATTAAAAATGAAGAAAGCGGTGAAAAAA
>CANJFK010000140.1 GCA_947473535.1 Legionellaceae bacterium
CAGGACGAGAATCAATTCCACTGTCCATGCAACCGACGCAGGTGCAACAAATCATCTTCAATGGCATATGGAGTAATCTAGTTAGTGATGAAATATCTACGCAACTGGTTGAGTCGCTCTATGCGCCCGTCAGGGATTGGTTAAATGGCGCCACTAAAATTAATCAGGCTAGCATGGGAGCGCCTGGTAATTTTAGCTCAAAGCCACTCCACCGTTGTTCCACGACTGAATGGATGACTGATGCTCACATCACGTTATTAATGCCGACTGATTCTAGTGGTTATATTGCACTGTCCCCTTTTAACATCAGGGACAATGCATCATTGACATCATTAAGTGAAGCCGTTTCAGTCTATTTAGCCCTGCCTGAAATACGGGTCATCTCGATTCCTGTGGGCCCAGAACATTGGCGACATGTTACGCTCGCTAAAGGACGTTTTAATAAATTACATGTTGAAATAAATGACTCTTTTGGTGCTCACAGTGCGCGTAGAATCCAAAGTGATGTGATTCGTTTATTAAAAGCAGCAGGACTATCGGATAAAGACTTTGATATCAAGTTTGTTGAACCTAAAATTCGTCAAACGGATGGCTATGCCTGTGGCGACTTTACTGTTGCTTACGCACATTGCATCGCCAAACAAGCAGGCAGTACACAAGTAGATCAAGCCATCATCAATACATTATCCAAACAAGGGAATACAAAGGGTGCACTACGCCAGGTGATGCGGCAAACATCGGCGGAGCGATGCAATGATAGAACCCAGGATTTTTCTATTCCTTCGACGAAGCGTGCATCACCAGTCGGCGAAATCGAGATGAGTGAAATAAAACAATCGAAGAAATTAAGGGATAATACCTCTGCGCACGTACTCGCCACACGAAAATCGCCATCCTTATTTTCTGAAGGAAGCACTGACTCAAGTGGTACCGATTCGGACCCCGGCGTTAGTTTAGATGACACACATCCCCATTCCACCTCATGATCTTAGGGCGTATTTTTCAAACGGAAGATCCAGCGTTATACTTTGGTTTCCCAACTTATTTGGAATCGCTATGCAACGAATAGCAATGCTTTCATTTCACACGTGCCCTGCCCCATTTGAGCAAGGACAGGCTATAGGGGGCATGAACACCTACGTTTGGGAGTTAAGTAATGCTCTCGCCGCTTCAAATGTATTCATTGATATTTTCACACGACGTCATGACACAGAGCAACCTACGATTATGACGATCGCCGAACACCTGCGCCTTATCCATCTGCCAGCCGGCCCACCAGAACCTATATCCATTGACAGCATGGTGCCCCATGTTAATGAGTTTACCGAACAACTTTTGCAATTCACTAACAATAATGACTTGATTTATACAACATTCCATTGCCATTACTACCTGTCGGGTTTAATTGCCATAAAATACAATCAAATCAAACAGCTTAGCATTCCCATCGTTATGAATTTCCACACCTTAGGGGTAGCCAAAAATCAACGTGTAGCTGATCAAAAAGAATTGGCGACGCCTTATCGAATCAATATTGAAACATCGTTAACAGAACAAGCGCAGTTTATCATTGCAAATTGCTCATTAGACTGTAATCACCTTGAACACCTTCATCAGGTGCCTCTAGCAAAAATTTCAATCATATCACCGGGGGTTAATACCGCTATATTTCAACCAAACACACAAATAAGACGTTCGACAAGCCATATCACGCAGTTATTATTTGTTGGCAGAACGCAAGCCATTAAAGGGCTAGACAATCTATTAAGCGCGCTTACATTACTCGATGAAAAAACACCAGGCGCGTTTAAATTAACTATTATTGGCAACGATGTAGATGAGATTAAGAAAAAAACGGATAAACTAACGATTACTTCCGTGATTAACATCGTAAAACAATGTAATCCAGACACATTAGCCATCTATTATCAAACCGCAGACGTGCTCGTTTTGCCCTCGTATTACGAATCCTTTGGCATGGTTGCTCTGGAAGCAATGGCATGCGGAACACCCGCAATAGTTACACAACATTGTGGTATTGCAAACATGATTCAAGCACATAACGAGCATTGGGTTATCCCTTCGAATACACCATCGCTTATTGCACAGGCAATATTGGATTTCATCAATAGCCCGCTATTGATGAAATCCAATCTCGACGTTGAATCATTTTCCTGGTCGCATATTGCCAAGCAAGTTAGACGGTTATATGCGTAGATGCTACAAAACCGAAAGCTCATTTGCGCAAGGTATATTGCCCTCAATAAAACGCTGAAGCTCGTGCCATGCAATATCATCATTCACTTGATTAGGCGGATGCTTACAAAAATAAGCCGCGGGCGAATACAACACACCGCCATGCTTTCGATCCAATGCTAATTTAGCGCAACGAATCATATCAATCACTATCCCGGCTGAGTTAGGTGAATCTTCAACCGATAAACGCATTTCCAAATGCATCGGTATGCCCCCGAAGAGCTCACCTTCAATTCGGATAAAACCAATTTTATTATCGTGTTGCCATGGTACGTAATCACTAGGACCAACGTGGATATTATCATCAGCCAATGGCGTAGCAAGTGCAGATTGCACCGCTTTCGTTTTTGAGATTTTTTTAAACGCCAAACGATCTCTATCTAACATATTTAAAAAATCAGTGTTCCCACCCGTATTCAGTTGATACGTTCGTGTAATGTTTACGCCACGTTTTTTAAACAAATCACATAAAACACGATGGACGATGGTAGCACCAACTTGTGATTTCACATCATCACCGATGATAGGCAAATTCTTTTCTTCGAATTGCTTAGCCCAGGCACGGTCGCTTGCTATAAAGACTGGGATACAATTAATCATACCAATACCCGCCGCCAAGGCACAACGCGTGTAAAAAAAAGTAGCGTCTTGCGATCCAACCGGCAAATAATTGATTAATAGATCCGCTTCAGAGCGAACCAAACGCTCAATCACGTCTTCGGCCGACGGCTCGGCATGGTTGGCCGCGCTAAAGCGCCGTTTAATGTCATGCTTCAGCATGTGCGGTGCAACCCCATCCAAAATTTTCCCCATCGTGACGAGTACGCCTGTTTGAGGAATGACCGGACTAAATATTTTAGTGCAGTTAGGAGGCATGAAAATTGCATCGGCAATATCAACACCTACTTTACGCGAGTCGATATCATAGGCAGCAACGACTTCAATATCGCCCGCGGTATAACCTCCTATTGCATGATGCATCAAACCCAATTGATCAACTTCACTTTTATCGCGGTAATATTCAATCCCTTGAATCAATGAACTCGCACAATTTCCTACTCCGACAATTGCAACTTTAATTTTCTTGCGCATTTTTAGTCCTTAAGTTGTAAATTTCCATTGCACATTGTATTGCTGACGCCAACTGTTTTCTGGTTGTAACAAACGCTGGGCGTACAGTTCGAATACCCACTAATAATTTACGGATTTGAGTGGCCGCATAGACTGGATCAGTAGAGCCAAAAATAGCAGCATAATGATCTAGAATTTTAAAGGTCAGTATCGCCGTGCCTGTTCTACCAACACCTGCAGCACAATGAATGATAACGGGTTCCGAGCGAGATAATTTATAAACCTGTGCTAAGGCCAAAATGACGTTGCGATCAGCTGGTAGCGGCTGCAAATCCGCTACCGGCAACCAAAATAACTGGGCCACTTGTATAGAACCACTTGAATGCTCCACTCTTAATTCATATTCATTCACGATTGTATTCACGCGTCGTGACTGAACGGCATACTGTGACGATTCGTCAAACGTTGAATAAGAATGAGCCCCATCCCCAAAATAATACGCGAAATCGCCTCGAGTCTCCTGGCTACCATAATGACCTATCGCTAAAATTAGTTTTATTGGAAACGCATGATTAAACAACGTGTTTTCAAAAAAACGTGCTATGCCACCGTGAGTGGGCATGCCATTCAAGCCAATATCATTAGGGCCCTCTGCCGCCACATAGTTGCTGTTAGGCAAACCATTCGCGTTATAACCAGGGAACAGCGGATCATAAATTTGTTTGTTTCCTGTCGCTAGATGAACCGGTTCTCGTTCCCGCAGTGTTAAGTTTGACGATTCAATCATCCGCAACACTTCGGTATTCGCGGCCAAACAATCATTTAGTTGCTCTTCCTGCGGCCAAATCAAATCAATAATATCATTGAGGTTCACTTGGTAATGATTCAAACTAAAGTCCCTTTTCGTACACAACGACCTCACCTTCAGGGAGAATATCCGTCCCAATTTGGTGATAACCTGACTTCAAATATAAACTATGTGTATAAGAATATTCAACACCTGACATCACACCAAGCCCCAGTTTAAGCAATCCCATCTGCTTGACTAGTTGTTCACTATGATGCAACAGCGCTGTGGCAATGCCCAAACGTCGAAATGAAGGATAAATATACACATCCATCATTTCTGGTGTATGATCCGCGTTATGCAATTTGAACCTGGATTTCCACAACAGTATCGCGTGCCCAACCAGTTTCTTTTCTTTATTTTCTGCAAATAAAATGTCACATTCACCTTGTTTTCTCAAGGTAAAATAACGCTCGCAATCAACTGGATCTCGACCAATTTGCTTAAACGCCTCGCATAATATCGCTTGATCGATACCAGATGCTTTTCGAAAGAAAATCATAACTCGCCTTAGACCTGTATCCCTGAAAATAAATCATCCTCAGGTAAGATAATTTCACAATTTCGATGGTTATGTAAGATATAAAAATCAATTTTTGGAAGCGTATCCATTCGACCAATCAAATAATCAGCATCGTGTGCTTGGCTTACATGCTGTC
>CANJFK010000141.1 GCA_947473535.1 Legionellaceae bacterium
CCACTCTCATGACAGTACCATATTCCTCCCACATGGGCTCAGGGTAACCATTTTTTTGACAGGCTTCTTTAATCCGCTTATAGCCACTACCCCATTCTTCAATTAAATCTAACTCACCAAATACGCGTGCAACAACAGGATTACGAATTCGACTAACACCCGCTTTAAATTGGTCTATGCTCATGCCAGGGGGCATAATGCCAGGATTTTGAATTTCCAATTTGTCATCATAAATAGCAATAAAGAACCGCGTGCCAGTAATTTCGTAGTTTGCATGCACTAAAGCATTGGTTAATGCTTCACGAATACCATCAACCGGATACTCCGGAATGTCTTGTCGACGCATAGCCCCAAATTTACCCGCCATCTTGGTGTTACGACGAATAAATTTAGGTACTTCCTCAATGGCTGACAAAATGCCACCTTCTATATCTAAGCGGTCAATAAACTCTGCGCGCGTAGTCCCAGCAAATCTTGCACATCTAACTTCAGCAAAAGGAAAAAATTGTTGCCTTACATCTGGTTTTCCAAATAAAATCACACCTGCATTGGTTGCAACAACGCGCTTACCTTTTTGAGTTAAAATTCCGATGCTTAATAATTTAGCGGTGTCGATTTGAATATGATGCTTTGCAAACGTTCGGTGAATCAAATCCATGTCTAAATCAGATTCCGCAGTATTATCACAAGGTGTTTTATCAAAAAATGGGTGATGAGCGGCACGCTTTATTTCTGAAACAACCTCCCCACTTACTGCTCGATTCGTATTGCCAAGACGAACATATACGCCAGCCGCCTCGCCTTTATCCGCTAAATAATAAGGTGCAGGAACGTAGTCTACTTGGATAACCAATACCTGCTTATCTTTGACCGTTATAATACTAAAGTCTGGTGACAGTAACGGTTTTATTCGATTGGCAATGCTGTTTACAATTTTTTCCTGCTCTTTACCTGGATTATTAAGACCAACGATCGTACCATCATCTTCAACACCTATGAGTACGATCCCACCAGCAGTATTTGCAAAAGCAACGACCGCCTTGAGTATGGAATCAAGCGAGGAAGCATCTCGTTTAAATTCAAGTGTTTTACTTTCGGGTAAATCTGCTAATTTTGTTATGTCCATTCATATCACCGGTATCTATTCAATTTTGTAATTTTAAACGCTAAATTGTATTTTCAATTCGCGCAACAAGCCCAGGTTTATTCATTAACGTTGCTTTGCTAATTAATTCATTTTTTGAGCACTTTGAGCCTTCCAGTGGTTTAACCCACAACATAAACAAGTCATCAACGGATAATCCTTTTTCTAAAGACGCCGGGTTTTCTTGAAGAAGAATTTCTATCGCGCAAGCAACCAGCCATTTTGATGTAGATAGTTTGCCATTGGCAATATCTTCAAGCGATTTGGGTGTAATTACTTTATCTTTGTTAAACAATTCCTTCGCATATAGTTGCAGTTTTTCTGATTTATTGTGTATGGCAAGTAAGTCATAAAAAATACCCTGAATTTGTTTTGAATAATCCATTTTTCTATATTCAGATAACCCAATCTTTTCCAAAGCCGCAAATGCTAATTTTTTTTCAGGGGCTGGTAATTTTGTTGAAACAATCTTTAATTGCTGAATCAAGGCTACAACGATGGGATCAAATAAGTCCATCTCCACATCAGTATTTATAGCCAATGTATTTATTTCATTAATGCACTGGATAAAGCTCAAAGGTAACCGTAATCGAAAGTCGGTTTGTTCATTCAATCCAGATGTATCCAGATGATTACAGATAGCCTGCATATTATGCATATATTGAGTTAATTCAATTTTTTGAGGTGTTGATAAAGCGTCCCAATTTTCAAATTCACCAGGATTGGATGCCGAAAATGACCCATACGTAATTTTTTTGTCAGGAGAGACCACATATATTTTGGGCGGTTTTTTTAAATTTCTTTTTACATTAAATATTAAATGTTTCATCAAGCACCTCGCTTTAGCACTTTTAGAGTATATGCACATCCAACAAATATATCAATATTATTTATCTTAAAAGTAGATAATATTTATTGACAAATACCGCTTAATATACCATAATAATACTGTCGATAGAGACAACTGACTAAACGGAGAGTAAAAAATGAAAGACACTATTCAAGCAGTTCAAGTACAAGACAATCTACGATTGAATTTTCTTCCTAAATATTTTGGAAAATACTTTTTTAAAGCAGAACCACAAATATACAGCACCCTAAACAAATTGGCTTCTGAATATCATGGCGGCTATTGGAATTTTTTTGAGTTATCCAATGGTGGTTTCTACATGGCACCTGAGTCTGATAAATCATTTCTTATTTATGTTCAAAGCAATGGATATGCAGATTGCCTGAGTCCAGATGCTGCAGGAATTGTTAGCTGTTTATTTGTTATCAATCAATTATGCTGGGAAAATCCGGATGATGAGAAAATGATTGAACAATATTATTTGTTGCGTGATTACGCGTCCGAGCATTATGAAGCTAATGCGATATTTGCGGCGATAGATTGAAGCAAGTCCCCCCTGATATAAAAATCAGGGGGATTCACTGCGTTTAATTACTTGGTTGTCGTTCAATAGTATTTAACATCAAATATAATCCAGCCCTGAATTATCAGATCCTCTGTAACGCTTTTCTTAAGTATTTTTTATTCATCTACTGTCACAATCACGCAACATTCCCGCGCTTAATTAAAATCTGATCCAGACACTCCACATATAGATTACATAAAAATAGTGATCAAAATCAGCCCATAAAAATAAAAACAACACACACCCGTCGCAGTATGCCCTGCAAACACTAAAACCATTATAATTCATCACGTTACAAGCGATTTTCGATTTTAAAAATCATCCAAAAGTCATTTTACATAGGTGTGGATCCACACCATGTTTAAAAACAACGACTTACAAGCATCAAAAATCAAATGCACACCTGATCCACACCTAAAAAACCACTATACACACCTAATCCACACCTATATAATTTAATAAATGTAAGCAAACACACCCCATCCACACCTAATAACTTAAACTCAATTTAACTTAAAAATGGACATATCATGCCGAAGACATATTGTTACTTACCCCAAAAAACAATTGATGAAATTGAAAAAATCCAAGTCGATAATAATTATGGTTCGATGTCTCAAGCGTTGAAAGAATTGGTAGATCTTGGTCTCCAAGCATATAACGCAAAAAATACTACTCCGGCAAATAATAAATCGGATAAAGAAGCCGACCTTCGCATGAAACATACCACTTACATGTTACGGATGATCAGCATTACATCAGATGTTCTACGTTGTGTATTTGATAAAAACAAAATAGATGGAGCGCATAATAATGCGGAAGAACAACTGGCCTATATTAAAAATAAGGTGGATCACTATATTGACGAATACATCAATGATTAGTTAGTTATGGGATGCACCAGCACTTAAAAAATTTATTTATCATTTAAGCAATCGATCGGACTACCGTAACCATGAAGCAAGTTGAGTTAACATGTAGTAAGCAAAAATTTAGACGTAACGTTGCATTAATTTTAGTGTGGGTAACATAATTAGATGATGATTCCTTATACTCACGCGTTATTTTTCGGAGTCAATTTATACATAATATAAACAATATACAAAGACAAACCTGCTGCGAAAAAGCACCATCTTGACGTGAATGCGTATTCAAACCAAATGACTGAAATCAAAAACGAAACAAGCAACAACAAACCCAATATTCTAATCGAGGTGATCGAACAAAAAAGCCAAGAGTAAAACATAATTAACGCATAGCAGACTACATATACTACTGATTTATATTGCTCTTGCTCTATATTAAAGTTAATGGCCTGGTAATCTATGGTCACTTTAAATAACTCAGTATTTGTAATTAATGGGATATAAACCAAACACCCGAGAATAAAACCGCACACGATTAACACAGACAGTATTTTTTTACGAGCCCCCATGGGCTCAATAAAATAAAAACAACAGGGAATATACATTGGCCAAAATAAATACGCAAAAAACAGGTAGGCAAGTGCGCCATAATCAATTAGATTATATTGCTGCAACGCCAATGCACCCCAGAGCACACCTTCACTCAATTGTTGCAGGCTAAAAATGACTGGAATGAGTGATAGCAACAGATACTGCTTGTTACACTTGAGGGATTTTATAACGCCATATATCCCTGCCGGGAAAAGAATAGCACTGGTGATATAACTCACTTGAGATGAAAAACACATGCATTATTTTCCTCAAATTATATAGATAATTTTGGCCAAATTGAATTCTATGTGTTGTGGCTCAAGCACTTTTTTGATCTCCATATTATCTGTTAATTTTGATGGCCTTTAATTAACAATATTGGTGTTGATGCAATCCGAATAATATGTTCAGCGACACTGCCTAAAAATAAATGACTAAAACCACGTCGACCATGCGTCCCAATCACCAATAAATCGGCAGACCAATTTTTAGCTTCATCAACAATTAATTCGGCAACTCTGCCTTGCAATGGCTTTAATTCAACTAGAGAGCAATCAAATTTGATAGATGATGGATCGGTAATAAGCTTGACAGCGCTATCTAAAATAGCTTGCCCTTCTTCTCGTAGAGCGGCGATTAATGAAATGTAATCAAAACCAGCTCCGCCAAAGTAAAAAGCACCTTCATCAAGAACGTGAAGAATACGTAAGTGAGCTTTTTGATTGATCGCTAGTCGTATGGCTTCTTGTAGGGCATTGTTCGATACGTCGCTCCCATCGATAGCTACCATAATTTTTTTATATATCATCA
>CANJFK010000142.1 GCA_947473535.1 Legionellaceae bacterium
GCACTATACATCGGAACGTAGCCTGGATGTAGCGGAGCGGAATCCGGGAAGTCAGTGCCACTGATCCCGGATTCCGCTCCGCTACATCCAGGCTACAAGTTCTTAACTTAATGGCAGTACCCCTTTGGAAAAGGGGGGGGGGATTAATTAAAGTGCCCCCTTTTCACGGAGATAAATCAATGGATCACGTTTTTGATCTGGCCATTATTGGCGGTGGCATTAATGGTTGCGGTTGCGCTGCCGATGCAGCGTTGCGCGGCCTCTCCGTTTTTTTGTGTGAAAAAAATGATTTGGCGTCCCAAACGTCATCCAATAGTAGCAAACTGATCCATGGTGGCTTGCGTTATCTGGAGTACCATGACTTTTCTATGGTAAAAAAAGCCCTGGATGAACAACAAATCCTATTACAACTCGCACCTCACTTGGTTTATCCTTTACGTTTTGTTCTACCTTACAAAAAAACTGGACGCCCCATTTGGTTACTACGCATAGGCTTATTTTTATATGACAACTTAAGCCGCGTCAATCAATTACCGAACAGCAAATTCATTCGCCGTCGTTCCCAGCCATCTTATTTCAAGCCATTGGCGGACGATTTAAATAAAGGATTTTTTTTCTACGATTGCACAACAGATGATGCTCGCCTAACCATTGCAAACGCTATTCAAGCGTCGCTGCATGGCGCCACCATCAAAACCCAAACCACATTGATTCAAACCGATGTCATAGACCACCAATGGCAACTGACAATGCAACCAGCGTCAGGCAGCCCCTATCAAATCAGAGCGAAAACGGTCATCAATGCGACTGGCCCATGGGTCAACCCCGTCAGCCAATGCCTACAGATTCCGGTACAACACGCGATGTCGCTCGTGAAAGGAAGCCATTTGGTCGTGGATAAATTATATGAAGGTGATCATGCTTATATGCTACAACATGATGATAAGCGTATTGTCTTTGTCATTCCGTATCACGGCTATAGCATGATCGGTACAACTGACGTCGATTACCACGGCACACTGGATAACATCAGCATTGATTCCGATGAGATCAATTATTTTTGTACATTAATCAATCGATATTTTATCAAACAAACAGAACAACGTGATATTATTACGACATGGAGCGGTGTCAGGCCACTCCTATCCGAAGTTGGGAAAAATCCGGCAGCACTTAGTCGCGATTATACCTATCATTTTTCCAATCATCCGGCCCCGGCTGTCACTATTTATGGTGGTAAAATAACAACCTACCGGCAGCTAGCACAACACGCGATCGATCAGTTACGCCCCATCTTTCCGAATCTAGCACCCTCGCTTACGAGCACCACACCATTGCCTGGTGCAACACTGGATTTAATGAGTATGATTGATTACCTAACGTATGCACAAGAAAAATACCACTGGTTAACTGCGCCACTCCTCGATCATTATTTGAAAACGTACGGCACACGTACTGAAAACATCTTGTGTGACTGCATAACAATGGCTGATTTAGGGATATGTTTTTCTCCCACATTGTATCAACGTGAGGTTGATTATTTAGTACGTGAAGAATGGGCGACAAACAGTGCTGATATATTATGGCGGCGCACGAAGCTAGGGTTAACGATGGATGCAATGAATCAACACGCGTTAACGAATTACCTTTGCAGCAGAGTCAACATCCCCTCTAAAGCCGCAACCACCGCTGCAGCACGAATAGATGCCCGATCACCTGAAAAATGATAACAGCGAGCCTCTGGCGGGAAATGTTGTATTCCCCAAGCAATCCAAACAGTACCTACGGGTTTTATTTGACTCCCACCACCGGGACCCGCAATACCACTCACAGCAATGCCAATGTTTGCATCACTATTAGCCAACGCACCAGTCACCATCGCACAAACCGTTTCTTCACTAACGGCACCGAAAGATGTAAGTAAAGGTTCAGAAACACCCAACAGTTGTTGCTTGGACGCGTTTGAATAAGTAACAAAGCCGCGATCAAACCATTGCGAGCTTCCGGCACGGTCCGTCAGAGCGGCCGAAAGCTTTCCGCCCGTACACGATTCTGCAACAACACAGCGTAACCGCTGCTTCAATAATACATCGCTAACGTGCATCAGGAGCGATGCAAGTTCTTCGCTATTTTGCATGTGTTTTGATCCTAAGGCTTAAACCTCGCCCTCGTCCAGTTCACGACGTATATCACTTACGTCAACCGTCAATGCTTGTTGCACTAGCTCTTTTAATGTTGATTCAGGCATGCTTCCTGCTTCAGAATAAATAGCGATGCCTTGCTTGAAAACCATTAAATGGGGGATCGATTGGATTTGAAACATATCAGCCAATTCAGCTTCGTCTTCAATATTCACTTTACCAAATACGATGCTTGGATAAAGTGCCGCAACTGGCTCGTAAACATGGGCAAATTGCTTGCATGGCGCACACCAGGTTGCCCAGAAATCAATAAACACAATGTCATTATCACGAATTAATGATTCAAATTGCTTATTCGTTACCGATTTCACTACCCCGTTGTTAGGCATCGTGACTCTCCATGTTCCATTTTATACAAAATATCCTGAAAAATAGTATCCACGTTTCCGTCACCTAAAACGTGATGAAAAGCAGGCGCTCGAGCATCTCCCGATTGGTTCCATTCTTGATAGTAATCAATTAATGGCTCCGTCTGCTCATGATAGACTTCCAGGCGTTTACGAATAATCTCTTCACGATCATCCGCACGCAAAACCAACGGTTCCCCCGTTTCATCATCAATACCCGCCGTCTTGGGCGGATGGTATTGAATATGATAAACTCGCCCGGAACCCGGGTGAATGCGTCGCCCACTAATCCGCTTCACAATCTCTTCATCATCAACAACTAACTCAATCACATGATCGATATCAATGTTTGCATCTTTTAATGCCTGTGCTTGTGGTATGGTGCGTGGAAAACCATCGAGTAAAAATCCGTTACGGCAATCGTCTAATGTTAAACGCTCTTTCACCAAGCCAATGATAATCTCATCTGACACCAACTGGCCGGAGTCCATGATTTTTTTCGCGCTTAACCCTAGCGCTGTGCCTGCCGCGATTGCTCCACGTAACATATCGCCTGTTGAGATCTGCGGTATGTTAAAATATTTTATCAATTGCGATGCCTGGGTACCTTTTCCAGCACCAGGACCACCCAACAGTATTAACCGCATTGACTTCATCAATGAACTCCTTAGAAAATATGCCAAGACCTCGACGCTAGCGATTTTTTACACCTCGCTAACTGCGCTCTATAAATTTGTGCTCTTGCTTCAACCTTGTGCGCAACAGGCATTAACCAGCCTTTCTTTAAATAGGTCTTACGCTGATAACCCCCTACTCCTTCATGATAGGCCAGGTACAAGGAATATGCATCGTCACGGTTAATGCCCGCACGGCGATGGGCCTGATTGGCATACCAACCAATGAAATCAACGCCATCAGAAAAACTACTACGCGACGCTAAAGCGCTACCACTCGATTGCTTATAAAGAGCCCATGTACTTCTCAATGCTTGTGCATACCCATAAGCCGTTGAGGGGCGATCCCATGGGATTACCCATAATATTTTCGTTCGTGCGGGCTCAGCCGTCGCATTAAATTTTGATTCTTGATGAATAATAGCCATCTGCACAGGAACCGGTACCCGCCAGCGTCGTTGTACATCCAGTGAATCCTTGTACCATCGCGGATATTGTTTAAAGACATGGCAGATATTGTTCACATCAGATGGCGGCGGAATAATACACCCGGATAAACTAAGGGCAAACAATAGAACGGCAAATAACCTTCTGTACATCATAGTTTCAACTCATGGTTTGGTTATTGTATCAGGCAGCTCATCAATCTGACGATCGGGGTAAAGTTGCTTGATCCCACGATACAATGAACCCTGTGCATTAAATAAAGCAAATAATAGCCCTTCTTTTCCATCAAGGAAACCAAACTGCAAAACATAACAACGCAAAAACATCCAGCCAGTCCCTAGTATGGTTCTAAACAAGCTCGTTTGTCGTTTTTCTTTGATTCTAATTTTTGCACTATAAGATGAGTATCGATTCATTTTGTAGAGCGCATGCGACACATCCAAAAAGGAATGATGCATAATAGGTCGCCCCAATTTGTTAATTCGAGTACCAACAGGCAAAATAATTTTTTCATGAACAATATCATCGCTGTAACAAGCCCCGTCTCGTTTAAAAAGACGTATATGGCGTTTGGGACTAGACGAGAATCGCAACGGCTTACCATAAAAACACATGCGAATGGGAATGCGATAGGCATCAGCCTGTTGACTCGCCATGGCATTGACCATGATCTGTTGCAAGCCATTATCCACCACTTCATCCGCATCAAGGTTCAATACCCACTCACACGACGCATGTTTCAATGCTCGCTGTTTTTGCGTACCATAACCTTGCCAATCCGTTTCAAACACGTTGTCTGTAAATTCTTTCGCAATAGCCACCGTGCTATCAGTACTTCCAGAATCCAAAACAATAATCTCATCCGCCCATTGAACAGACTCAAGACAGCGTCGAATATTAGCTTCTTCATTTTTTGCAATAATAACAACACTTAACATGTTTTGAGTAATCGAGGTATCATTGATGAATTCTAACGAAATACGTGCTGGATTGTAAGGCCTAGTCTTGTCCAATGCAAGATGAGTCTCAAATGATAGTCTGATTCCAATACAAATGAGTCTGAAATAATCGTTAAAAAAGGAATATAGAGGCAAAGTTGTTCATGATAGAGAGATGAACATACGAATGAATGACTCGAATCTTAAAACCC
>CANJFK010000143.1 GCA_947473535.1 Legionellaceae bacterium
AAGCTTTTTATCTAAAATTAACAATTAAATGTAGCCTGGATTACGCGCTGCGTAATCCAGGCTACATAAAAATTTTGGCTTAAGGTAGTGCCATTGAACCCAAGGAAATAATTTATGGAACACAACTTGTTAGATCTTGAGTCTACTCCAACTGATTTAGCATGCCGAGACAAGCGGCTGTACGTTGCTCCGACACTACTACTTTTGGAGGGGACAGATCCTCAAAGTGGAGGCCTACGAGCACATGAAGGTGACGGCGGCATGGCGTTTGGCGACTCATAAAGTCGCATTTGCTCGAAGAAGGCGGGGATCCATCGCTGCAACAAGCTGGTAGCCAGTGTAGAAATGGATTCCCGCCTTCGCTGGAAAGACAGAGTGGCTGAAACGATGAACAAGGCCGGACATGTTGTGAGCGTGATTGTTAAAACACCCGTGTTGTACTTCGCAAAGGGGATATCAATTATTTTAATGATCTAGAATTTATGGTTTAATCACTAACATGCTTAAATCTATTGAGGGTTCGTCATGACCTTTGTTGTTACTGAAAGTTGCATTAAATGCAAATATACGGATTGTGTTGAAGTTTGTCCGGTGGATTGTTTTTACGAAGGGCCTAATTTTCTGGTGATTCACCCTGATGAATGCATCGACTGTGCCTTGTGTGAGCCGGAGTGTCCGGTGAATGCGATTGTTTCTGAAGATGATCTAACGGATGAGCAAAAGCAATTTATTCAATTAAACGCTGAACTTGCAACAACGTGGCCGAATATTACGGCGAAAATAGATGGGCCCCCTGATGCGAAAGCATGGGAAGAGGTGGTTGATAAATTGAAATATTTAGAAAAAGAGTGGACGGCGTAGTCGGTTGTGCTGATGATGCTGTCGCGCACTGTCAGAGCGTGTTGGGTGAGAACGGTCGGCTAACAACCGCTATTCCAGGCTTTGTGCCTCGTGCGCAGCAAATTGAGCTTGCTGCAGCTATCGCGCAAACGATTGGTGAACAATCCATCTTGGTAGCAGAAGCAGGCACGGGCACGGGTAAAACTTATGCTTATTTAATTCCCTGTCTTTTAAGCGGTAAAAAAGCACTCATTTCTACAGCCACCAAAACGTTACAAGATCAATTATTTCAAAAAGATTTGCCAGTGCTGGTGCGTGCGCTTGGTTTGTCCGTTCGAATGCAAAATCTTAAAGGACGTGCCAATTATCTTTGTCGATATCGCACAGAATTACACGCCGAGGAAGGTCGATTTATTAGTCCTCAGTGTGCACATGACATACTGCACGTGCGTGAAAAACTAGCACAATTAACGAACGGTGAACGCGGTGAGTTGCCTGAGATTAGTGAAGATTCACCCGTGTGGCCTTATGTTACGTCCACCGCCGATAATTGTTTAGGGAGCGAATGCCAATATCATCAAACGTGTTTTTTGGTTAAAGCACGTAAACGTGCGTTAGAGGCTGATATTGTTGTGATTAATCACCATTTGTATTTTGCTGATTCACGATTAAAAGACGAAGGGTTCGGCGAATTATTGCCTGGTGTTGATGTTGTGGTGTTTGATGAAGCACATCAGTTGGCCGAGATTGCGGCTAATTTTCATGGTGATCGCGTGGGGACACGCCAATTTCGTGATGTTTTGGATGACATGCTGCGTGAATGGCCTGTGCTTGATTTAGCGAACCAGCCCTTAAAAAAACTCAGCATGACCCTGGATCAACTGACCGACCAACTGCTAATGGCACTTCCCACGCGCGATGAGCGTGCAAGTTGGGATCAGGTCATCAGTAATAAAGCATTTAAAACAGCATGGGATGCGCTGACGGCCTTTAGTGGAACGCTTTTGGATTGTATAACCGAGGCGAATCTTACCGAGCACGCGGGGCTGATGCGCTGTAAAGCGCGTCTGGAGGAATTAAACCGTTTGTTACAATTGTTTGTGCAGGTCAACGCCGATCAAATTCGCTGGTTGGAGCGATTTAAACAAAACCTTGTCTTTCATGTGACACCGTTTGATATTGCGAATTCATTTCGAGCCCTGTTGGAACGCAAGCCCTCCGCGTATGTTTTTACGTCCGCGACATTAACCATGGCATCAACGTTTGATTGTTTCGTTAGACCATTAGGTTTGACACACGCAAAAACCCTATTGCTGCCGAGCCCGTTTGATTTTAAAAAGCAGGCCTTGCTCTATTTGCCCAGGGGGTTACCTGATCCGAAGGATCCGAGTTACTATGATGCACTCTTGGCCAAAGCCGTGCCGGTGATTAAAGCGTGTGGCGGTCGTTGTTTTTTCTTGTTTACGAGCCATCGCGCGTTGCGACAGGTGGCTCAATTGCTAGCTTACCAATTAAAATTCCCGCTATTGATTCAAGGGGATGAGGCGAAACCCATTTTATTGGCAAGGTTTCGTGAGCTTGGGAATGCGGTGTTGTTGGGTACGGCGACGTTTTGGGAAGGTGTCGATGTAAAGGGCGAGGCTCTGTCTTGTGTTATTATTGATAAATTGCCCTTTGCAAGTCCAGTTGAGCCGGTGACACGTGGTAGAATGGCACACTTGAAATCACGTGGATTGTCAGGGTTTGATGCGTTATCTTTACCTAATGCGGTCTTAGCCTTGAAGCAAGGCGTGGGCCGATTGATTCGCGATGCGGGTGATCGAGGCGTATTAATGATCGCGGATCCGCGTTTGACGAGTCGAGATTATGGCCGGCATATTTTTGCGAGTTTACCGTCCATGCGTAAAACGCGAGACGAACAAACGGTTTTGACATTTATTAACGAATTGGCTCTAGAGACATCGAATGAACTTGTTAGCAATTGATACATCAACGGAGCTTGCCTCCGTCGCGTTGGCTGTGGGTGATGAAATCCACAGTGAAGAGCAAGGCCATTTGCGTCAACATGCGCAATTTTTATTGCCTATGATTGATCGCCTGCTGGCTATCGCGCAATTGCGATTAAATCAACTGGATGGTATTGTATTTGGACGTGGCCCTGGTAGTTTTACCGGTTTGCGTATCACGTGTAGTGTGGCTAAAGCGCTTGCTTATGCGCATGATCTGCCGCTGTTTCCTGTGAGCAGTCTTTTAGCTATTGCCACGGCGGTATATCAAGCAGAAACGACGTTAGCGCCAGAAACACGGGTATTGGCCATGCTTGATGCGCGCATGCACCAGGTGTATTGGGGGTGTTTTGCACGTGATTCCGTTGAATCGAGTGAGCAGGTTTCGTCCGCGACAGATATTATATTGCCACTCGACACCCCATTGATCCTGGCTGGTGTAGGGTTTGAGTCTTATATAGCACAATTGCCACAATCAATACAGGCACAAACGATGAAGCAACACGTTGTTTTTCCGCATGCTCGTGCGATGATACAGGTAGTGCAAAGCGGCCAAATTCAGACCGTTAGTGCACAAGAGGCATTACCGGTTTATGTCCGTAATCAAGTGGTGCAAGGAGGTTCGTGTGGATAAGAAAATATTAGATATTTTGGTTTGTCCGTTGTGCAAGGGTAAATTACTATTAAAACAGCATGAACTAATTTGCAAGTTTGACCGGTTAGCTTATCCCATTCAAGATGGGATCCCGGTTATGCTTGAGCCTGAGGCTCGAATACTGACCTTAGAGGAAAAGGATCAATTATGAGTGTTGATTTTCATGTCATCATCCCCGCACGCTATCAATCATCACGTTTGCCAGGTAAATTATTGATGACGTTGAATGGTCAGACGGTCATCGAGCGTTCGTATCGTCAAGCGTTGTTGTCCAATGCAAAGTCCGTCACGATCGCCACGGATAGCACGTTGATATTTGATGTGGCCACAAGCTTTGGCGCCAACGTAATGATGACGGCGGTTACGCACCCAACGGGTACGGATAGAATTGCCGAAGTGGTTGCAAAATCAAATTATTTACCGCAAGACATCATCGTTAACGTTCAAGGCGATGAGCCACTCATTGCTCCAGCTTTAATTACTCAGGTAGCCAAGAGCTTGGCAAACGCCGAAGCGCAGATAGCAACATTGTGTTGGCCAGTAGACAACTATTTGATGTGTACCAATCCCAATGTGGTTAAAGTGGTGCGAGATTGTCACCATAACGCACTCTATTTTTCTAGAAGCGCTATCCCGGCTAATCGTGATGCCCCCTTGAGTTTACAACACGTTTATCGTCATATTGGTTTATACGCCTATCGCGCGGCATTCTTACTTGACATCGTCAGTTGGCCTGTCTGTGAGCTGGAAATGATTGAATCGTTAGAACAGCTTCGCGTGCTGTGGGCGGGTTATAAAATTAGAGTTGACGAAGCGTGTGTCCAACCGTTACAAGACATTAACACAGTCGAGGATTTAGAGCGGGCGCGTCATCAACTGCAGTGTCCGATCTGATGCCAGGCCGAGCCCTGCAAAAAAAAGAAAATTCAAAAAAAATCATTGTGTTATGTATAGACATTGATGATACCCTGATTAATTGTCATCATGGAAAGTTGACCTTTAATGGGTCTCCCGCCATGTGGCTTGATTTTTTAACAAACATTCAAAGGGATTGTCAAGCCGAAGGGTTTGCTTTTTTTGTGCAAATTATCTCGGCAAAAGTAAGTGGTAATGTTGATTGTACCGTTGACCTGGTTATTCAATATTTATACCCATTTTTAACTATTTTGACTCGTGATGGAACCGTATGGAAACCCCCGTCTCCCCTTGCGTATTATGCGATGTTTCATGTGGATGGTCGACACCTTAAGAAAAAAATAAGGTGTGCTGACCATATGGATTATATCAATAATTATCAGCCTATTTCGAATCAAGACG
>CANJFK010000144.1 GCA_947473535.1 Legionellaceae bacterium
AATCGTTTTTCATCCATTAAATTCTCTAAAATCCTACGTGCATCGAGCATAGGACGTGGGCGGTTCTCTACAATAATCACTTCAGCATCGTTGAGCTCACCCTCTGCAACCAACACGTTATTCTCATCGTCAACCAACACGTTATTCTCATCGTCAAACAATTCGCTCATGCAATCCTCATGCATCGTATAAATTTCAAGCTGTATACCGTATTTTTTCATTATTGACTAGTGTTAATATATAAAAAAATTGCGCGCACCAAACCGTAGAGAGATAACAACCATGCCTGCTCAAGCAAAACAAGCGCTAAGACGCACTTATGTACAAATGCGTAAAACATTATCACCTGCGGTACAACAAGCGGCTTCTGAACGTGTTTGTGCACGAATCGCCACGCTCCATCAATACCAAGTAGCAAACCACATCGCATTCTATCTTGCAATAAATGGTGAAATAAATTTAGAGACCTTATGGCAATCCGCAGACACACAGGGCAAACACTGTTATTTCCCTGCAATAAACAATGATCATACGGTATCATTTCTCCCTGCAACACAAAATACCGCTTGGTGTAAAAAACGATTCGGTATTTTGGAACCGGATGTCGACGCGGCTCTCGCTCTTATGCCAGAGCAGCTCGACATCATTTTTCTACCCCTCGTTGCATTCGATGATCGCGGGACGCGCGTCGGAATGGGGGGTGGGTTCTATGATCGAACGCTGGCCAATCATCGCGCGTTGCAATTAATAGGCGTGGCTTATGAATTTCAACATCAAGCCTTTATCCAACCCGACAGTTGGGACGTACCACTAACAGCAATGATTACTCAACAAACCATTTATTGGAGCAAACCATGACAAATTATTGGCTAATGAAATCGGAACCAAATTGCTTCAGCATTGATGATCTACGCAACGAACCCAACCAAACAACACATTGGGATGGTGTGCGTAATTATCAAGCACGCAATTTCATGCGCGACAGCATGCGCATTGGCGATCAGATCTTTTTTTATCATTCCAATTGTAAACCACCTGGAATTATTGGTGTGGTAGAAGTCGTCAGCGAATCCTATCCGGATTTCACTGCATTTGACCCAAACAGCGAGCACCCGGACGCCAGTAGCACGCCCGATAAGCCACGTTGGTTCATGGTTGATGTGCGCTTTAAAGAAAAATTTTCGCGCTTGCTTTCATTGGAGTCACTTAAACAATACCCTGAATTAGACAACATGCAGCTCTTGCGCAAAGGTAACCGCTTATCTGTCCTGCCCGTCCGCGCCAATGAGTGGGAGTTTATTATGCATGTTGTGTAAGGGTGGCTTATCAACTCAACGCATCGTCACCTACTTCACCCGTGCGAACCCGCACGACTTGCAAAAGTTCATAGACAAAAATCTTACCATCACCGATTTTACCGGTATACGCTGCTTTACAAATTGCATCGATGGCAAGTTCCACCATGCTGTCTGGCAAAGCCAACTCTATTTTCAGCTTTGGTAGAAAATCAACAACATATTCTGCCCCTCGATAAAGTTCGGTATGACCTTTTTGTCGACCGAACCCCCGTGTTTCAGAAATAGTAATACCAGGCACACCAATTTCCATCAGTGCTTCGTGAACATCATCAAGCTTAAATGGCTTAATAATTGCGGTGATCATTTTCATGTTTAAGATCCCAATGAGTTTTGATAGACTGTCATTAACAGTAGTAGTATAAAAGGAGTTCCTAATGTTTGTCCCGAAGCAATTTGACGATCTGGCAAAAAAACTTTACAACGCATTACCAAGCAGCCTACAACATTTTGAAAATGAAATTCAGCAACAATTTAAAGATATATTGCAATCCGCATTTACTAAGATGGATCTCGTCACTCGTGAAGAATTTGATGTGCAAATCAAGGTATTAGCACGTACTCGCGAAAAAATTGATGCATTACAAATGCAAGTGGATGCATTGCTTCGAGAACGACCAAACGATACGCAATAAGACATCCCTAAATCAATGGCACTACCTTAAGCCAACATTTTGATGTAGCCTGGATGGAGCGCAGCGTAATCCGGGGGCAGAGCCTGTGTGAGGCATCGTTTCCCGGATTACGCGGCGCGTAATCCAGGCTACATTTAATGGTTAATTTTAGATAAAAAGATTAAGGCAGTACTATTGATCCCTAAATACTTCGTATGGAATGAAGTATCTCCACCCCTTTCTCAGATGAAATGGGTGGCAATCCAACCTTAGGAACGTGCACGCTCCTTAACAAAGAGCCTAACTATGAATCTCGCAATGAGTAAAACGCGCAGTGCTATTGGCATTCAAGCGCAGCCTGTGTCCGTCGAAGTCCATTTATCCAACGGATTACCTTCGTTTACGATGGTTGGTCTCGCAGAAACCGCCGTCAAGGAAAGCAAAGATCGGGTTCGTAGCGCCATCATTAACAGTCAATTTGAATTTCCTTGTCGAAGAATCACCGTGAACCTAGCCCCTGCCGACTTACCTAAAACGGGCAGCGGCTTCGATTTACCCATAGCCATCGGCATTCTCGCTGCCTCCGGCCAAATACCGACAGACCAATTAGCGACACACGAATTCATTGGGGAGTTAGCCCTCAATGGCAATTTACGCGGCGTATCCGCCATCATCCCGGTCGTACTTGCTGTTCATCGTGAAGGACAGCAATTAATTATTGCGAGCGCCAATGCAGAAGAAGCATCGCTTGCTGGACACGAGGGTATTTTAGCGGCCAATAGTCTACGCGAAGTTTGTAGCTATCTATGTCAACAAACACCATTACACAGCCTACCCAAACGTCCCGAGATCGGTCGCACCGACCAGGATGTTGATTGGTCCGATGTCAAAGGTCAACACCATGCTAAGTACGCCATGGAAATTGCCGCCTGCGGTGGCCACAGCATTTTACTTAGTGGCCCGCCCGGTAGTGGAAAAACCATGTTGGCAAGACGATTTAGCACACTCCTTCCTGAGTTATCCGAAACACAAGCACTCGAATGTGCAGCTATCAACTCTATTCGTGGTCGTTTACCCAATTTCAGTAACTGGCGCCAACCACCCTTTCGCGCGCCTCATCATACTGCATCGCCTGTTGCTCTGGTTGGCGGCGGAAACCCACCCAAACCGGGTGAAATTTCACTAGCTCACCATGGCATTTTATTTCTTGATGAATTGCCTGAGTTTCATCGACAAGTTCTGGAAACATTACGAGAACCACTGGAATCAGGCAATATCTGCATTTCACGAGCGGCAATCCAAACGGAATTTCCGGCAAAATTTCAATTACTAGCCGCGATGAATCCCTGCCCCTGCGGACAATGGGGTAATTCAAGCGCAAATTGTTTATGCACCCCCGATAGAATAAGCCGCTACCTTGCTAAACTTTCGGCACCCCTGCTGGATCGCATTGATATGCAGATTACGCTACAACCGCTAACCGAGCTCGAATTAGTCAAACCCAATCAAGCCGCTACAGGCGAAAGCGCTACTATTCGGCAAATCGTCGAAGCAACTCGTTTACGCCAGATAAATCGTCAAGGATGCATTAATGCAAATCTTAGCGCGAAAGACTGCGAATTGGTCTGTGCTCTGAGTGATAATGAGCAAGCGTTTTTAAGTAACGTGTTAAGCCAACTGAAGCTATCAGCACGTGCGTTCCATCGCTTATTAAAAGTAGCCCGGACCATTGCCGACATGCGCCAGGCAGAACTCGTTGAGTTACCGGATTTACAACAAGCGTTGTCGTTTAAACAAACGCTACAAGCGCCTAAATAGAGAGGGACTACCTGACCCTAGTACCAACGCTTCAAGGATGGCCATGCGCATAAAAACGCCATTTTGTACTTGCCGCAAAATCAATGATTGCGGGCCATCGGCGACATCACTGTCAATTTCGACACCACGATTGATAGGGCCGGGATGCATGACCATCGCATCTGGTTTTGCGAAAGCCAGACTATCGCGAGTGATGGCATAATCACGACGATAAGTGGCTAAATCAAGTTGCTCATCGGCAGATAGTCGCTCACGCTGGACGCGCAAACAAATCACCACATCAGCGTCTTCAAGTCCGTCTTTCAAACAGGTTGTTGTTTGTCCATAATGCACGATATGTGGCTGCCAAATGGCTGGCGCAACCAAGGCTAGCTCGCCCACCCCCATGTGGGCACAAATCATCTGCAGTGAATTCGCAACGCGTGAATGGCGAAGGTTACCAACGATGGCAATTTTTAGCTGATTCAGATTCGATTTTTGCTCCATAATCGTCATCAAATCAAGCATCGCTTGACTAGGATGAGCGTGCTGACCATCACCTGCGTTAACAATGTGCACGCCTTCATCACACCTATCCGCTATCGCTTGGGGTAAACCCTCTTGACCGTGACGAATCACAACGAGCTGAATCCCCATCGCGGTTAGTGTTTTAATGGTGTCCTCAATCACTTCACCTTTGCTTTCCGATGATTGTTGCAACGAAAAATTGACAACCGGCATTGCCAAGCGATTCGCCGCCAACTCAAAACTGACACGCGTGCGTGTACTGTGTTCGTAAAATAGGTTAGCCACCGTGAATGGTGGATAGTGTGGGTAAACTGGATTATTTTTAAAATGCAATGCTCGCTGAATAAGCTGGTTAATTTCAAAGGACGAGAGCTGTTCAATGTCTAAAAAATGATTCATATACTTTCCATTATGGATGCTGCAACCATTGCTCAAGAATCACACAAGCTGCAATACTATCAACTTCAGATTGTTTTATTTTACGATACCCGCCC
>CANJFK010000145.1 GCA_947473535.1 Legionellaceae bacterium
CGCTATTTTTTGGGGGTGCATATCACTATTGCCGTCACGGGATCCCTCGACGAACCTCTTCAAGTCGTCAAGTGGCGGAACCTCCGCGGTTGTTTCTTGGTTATAAAACTCAAAGTCACATCCGTTCGAAATGACTCTCGTTTTATTATTCCATTTATAATTCGCATTAATAATGCTTGTCTGCACTCCGGGAGACACACATATTATTTCGTTCACCAAACCAAGCACTCGGACTAATGATTTTAAGAAAAAACCATTTTTTGACAAATCAATTGGGTAATCGGGTGAAAAATAATCTTCTGTTGCATGATATATTTTGTAGGGTGTATAGGCTTGGCTGATATAATTAACAAAAGATGGATGATATATCCAAAGTAATGGAGAGATAATCCCTTTCGTATTTAATGCCTCGGCAATCAGATCAGTTTGTAACTGACTTTCGTATTTAGAATAGACATGTAAAATGACCACATTCGTTAGTTCAGTTGTTTCAAACCTAAATTTGGCATCAACTAAGTCAGGTTGAACAAAAATCACGGGATATAAATCTGCAAAACGCGATGCGTAGTGATAACGATTACTTCTGAGCTCCGTTTTCCAATTTGACATGGTTAACATAACAACTGCATCAACATCAGCGTTAATTTTAGTAATTAAACTCATATGACCTCGCATCCTTTGATTTGGCTTGCTTCAATTCACGCCAGCGTGTATGAATAAATTCCCGCCATTGCCTACTACATGCTTGGTCAGCTGTAATACCATAACAATCTTGTAACCATTGAATTTCAGGCGCAGGAAATCCTAGTTTATCCGTTCGCGTGCGGATGGTTTCTGGTATCAAACCTTTAAGCGCTTCTCTTAAAACCGCTTTGGTATAACCATGCCGAATACGAAAGTTTACAGGAAGTGAAAGGACAAAATCGACCAGTTCCGTATTCAGAAATGGCACTCGGGATTCAATAGAAAACCGCATTGAATTTCTATCTTCATAGCGAAGTAATTGTGGAATATTTGAATCACATAATAAATTTTCGAGCCGATCCTCAAAATGATCAAAATGTAGTAATAGCTTATTTAATCGAAATTCAAGTTCACCTTTATGCGCTGGTGTAGGGTGATTTAATACGGTTCTTCGAGAAAATCCACGTTTAATCATTGAGATTAATTTTCGTTTAGCATCAAATTGAATATTCATATCTTTAAATGCTAATAGCTCTTTGGTCAGCGAAATAAATTTCCCTTTTTTAGCTAACTCATCAAAGTAAGTCGGAATAAAACCCACGTAACCTGCTAGCATCTCATCGGCCCCTTGGCCATCTAAAACCACTTTGATGGGTGTTTCACTGATTTTCTTAAATACACAATATTGAGCAAATATACTCATACTCCCAAAGGGTTCATCCTGAGTGTGAATTAAGTCATCAAGCGATTGCTTAAATAAATGGGGGGTTGGCTCAGTAAAATAAGCTTTGGCATTCGTATGTTGAATAACAGTATTTGCCCATTTTGTTTCATCAATCGCTGGATGTGAGGGGTAATGTGTCGTAAATGTTGTGAACGATTTATCGTTAAGCAAACGAGAACCCATGCATACTATGGCCGATGAATCTAGTCCGCCGCTCAAGCAGGCACCAACGGGTACGTCACTCCGTAAGTGAAGTTTCATCGAATCATAAAGCAGTTCTTTAAGTTTTGTTGCGGCATGTTCAAACGATAATGAATGGTTAATGGATGAATTTGGCTGCCAAAAGCGTGTGAAACTTAAGTGTGTTTGCTTTTTATTTAGTTCGAGAACGGCATAATGTGCGTGAGGAAAGCGCTTTATATGTTTATAGAATGTCCAATCATCTCGTTCTAAATAACCATAATCTAAAAATAACGCGGTTGTTACTAAATCTTCTTCTTTAAAATAGCCAGATAATCCTGTCAATGCTTTTAATTCGGATGCAAAATAAAAATGACCGTTAAAAAAGCTATAGTACAACGGTTTGATGGCAAAGGGATCGCGTGAAACAACTACTTTTTGTTGGTCTACATCATATAACAAAAAAGCCCACATGCCCCGCAGTCGAGTAAAACTTGATTCACCCCATAAACGATAACATTCAATAATCACTTCACTATCAGATTGCGTACTAAACTGACAGCCTAATTTAATGCAGTCGGCTCGCAATTCTTTATAATTATAAATTTCACCGTTAAAGACCAACACATATTTTTCATCATGAGACATCATGGGTTGCGACGCCGCATCGCTTAAGTCAATGATAGATAATCGTTTGTGACCTAAATGAATGTGTTTGCATGCCGAGATCCAAATGCCACTGCCATCTGGACCACGGTGGTTTTGCGATTCATTCATAGCATGTATCTGTTTAACACCTGAGTCAGGCGTTCCTGCTGTGTTTATTATCCCAACTATACCGCACATCACAATGACCTTTAGACTATTAGGAACGTATTTTGAATAAAGCAGTGTTTATACCGCGCACAGTATATCCCGAATTATGGAAGTGCAACATCTAATGTCTTGGTGGCACACGCTGTGATTTCAATTGGCACCATAAAAAACTTGCAAACAAAATTACTCATGCCATTTGCTTCATGTACAGTATCAAATCTATTATTTATATACGTATCAAATTTTCTACTTAAGAACGTGGAGTTTTTAATATAGGCTCTCTTTTTGCTTGGGTAGAATCCATCAAATATAACCTTCTGAATATCAAATCCAGCCCCTTTTAATACGGTAGATAAGGTTTGTTTATTAAAGTTTCTTAAATGAACGAAATTATATTTACATCCTCTTAACGTGGAGTACCCATTAATATCTTCATTATTTGGTGTTTTGACAATAAATCGACCATTAGGTTTTAGTGCGCGATTCACTGACGTTAAGAAATCGCCTACATTAAATACGTGCTCAATAATATCTGCCGCAATAATGATGTCAAACTCATTTGTGTAGGGAATATTTTCGGCATTTGCGACAATGAGATTCACGTCTTTACCAAGCTTTGAACCAATAACATTTAAATAAGTCAAACTAATGTCGATGCCAGTTAATTTTGCAGGTTTACCAGTAATTAAGTGTTGTAATAAAAGACCTTTCCCCACACCTATTTCACAAACATTTAAACCTTCAACATTGGGTATATAGGAAAATAATTTTTTATTTTGACTTTGTAAATAGGTTTCATGCTGGATGCTTTCTTCCAAGTCATCCATACTGATTTCATTATAATTATCCAAGTATGTTTTAAACATCGCGTCGGCTTTATCTTTCGTCGACAGGTAAACGGGCAATCCTTCAACGATGTCCAGTGTCCACGAGCACGACATACAATGATCAGTATTGATAGCTAAATTCTTATGACAATCGGGACATATTTTCATAAATTAAACCTCTACTTGATTTAGATGGTCATTATGTAAATGAGACAAACCATGTTCTGTTTGCCATGTTACGGGGTGATAAAAAAGCGTATTATCTTCTTTGTGATACCCTTGAACGTGAAACTCAAAACTTCTTGATAAAAGATCATAATACCGTGCGCTAGAAAGATGATTAAGATCTAGTACCTTATAAATGGCCGCGGAAAATACGTATTTTCCGTTTCCTAACAACATCTCATCGTAACGCATTCGAACACTATATTGTGCGCCCTCTTTTAATTGAACGAGATACTTTTCACTACAGTGCCTTGTTAACCATCGGCCATCTTCAGTAAACAGTAAAATTACGAAATATACATCATAACTATCTGCTTTATCTGCACTAATGGTTATCTCGATTTGCATCTCTTGACCGGACTTGATTTTGTTTATAATTTGTCCTTTCGCGCATAGCATACTTATCTTATCAATTTTAAGTCCAAGTTCTTGCGCAGGCCATCGTGAAATGCCAGGACTTAATTGAGCAGCATTTTTTTTCGCTATGTCATCGCCATTATCCAAAGGAAAATGTTCACCATGTTGAGATAAAACCTCTTCTAATAATTTTTCACGTAACCAGGCCGATTGGAGTGGTGATGCACTTTCAATTTGAGCCGGTTCGCTTTTTGAAAAGGATTCTAACTCAAGTTTCTTAGAATATTCCTCATAAGCTTTCACAACATCAATTGATTTGCCTTCCATAACGACTCGACCACATTCAAGCCAAACTGCTTTATCACAAAACTGAAGAACCTGTGCCGTCGAGTGCGAAACCAGTAACAAAGTACAGCCGGAATTTGTTAGCTTTTTCATCCTATCAGCAGACTTAGCACTAAAATACGTATCCCCTGCTCCAAGTACTTCGTCAACAATCAATATTTCGGGCTGAATGGCCGTTGCGACAGCAAAAAACAATCTGGTCTGCATGCCTAACGAATACGTTTTCAACGGTTGGTCGATAAATTTTCCTAGCTCGACAAAATCAACTATGTCGTCTATAGCCCGATTAAAGTCTTGTTTGCTCAATCCATTATATAAAAGAGATGCTTTAATGTTTTCCATCCCCGTAAATTCAGGATGAAAACCAAGACCCGTGTTCATTAGTGCTTGAACTTTGCCATTAACGATCACTTGACCACTGGTCTGAGCAAAATTGCCAGTCACTAACTTTAATAAGGTCGATTTTCCTGCGCCATTGCGACCAATGAGGCCAACACGCTCACCTTTTTTTATCGTTAAGTTAACGTTTTTGAGCGCAAAAAACTCCTCAAGCTTCTGCTTGCTTTTAAAACCTAATGCATCTTTCACCATTTGCCATTGATTCTGGTATAGACGATATA
>CANJFK010000146.1 GCA_947473535.1 Legionellaceae bacterium
GAGATCTTATGTCTCGAGTCACGTGATGGTAGCCTTTTGGCATGATAATCTCCTTGGTTCGCACCTTGAGATTATCAACTTTCCGTGGCTCACTCTAGCTGTAGCTTAGTTTATAACCACTGTTGCACTTCGTGGTTGAAAGGGCGCTTCCTAAAGAATTGGATTTAGCACGGCAAATAGAGCTCACCAAACACTTTGCGCAAGTCCATTTTGTTGATAAAGGCTTGCCTGCGGATATTGCTATTCATGATAACGAGGATGGGAATCCTCATGCGCATATTCTTATTCCAACACGGCGGTTGGAACGAGATCGGTTTTCAAAATATAAAGCTCGTGATTTGAATCCCGTGTTTGCCAAACGATTTATTGTTGAAAAAGAATATTGGGGTGAATTGTGGCGTGAACATCAAAATAATTTTTTTAAAGAGCAAGGGTTGGAGTTTTCAGTTGATTTAAATCATTTGATCCGTGAGCGGCATGCCGGGCGTGTGAATACTGATAGTTATCTGCATGAAGAAAACCAATTGATTAGCGATGCACGTACGGAGATTGCACTAAATCCAGAAGCATTTATTGAGCGAATCGCCGCCACGCATAGTGTTTTTACTCGTCGGGATATTGAGCGCTTGGTGTTCAAAACATTTAAGAACACTGAGCATTCAACGGATTATTTGCACACAGTGGCTGAAATTTTAGAGCATCAAAAAGTCATCAAATTAGGCAGCAATGATCGTGGCATCGAATCCTATACCACGCGCCTTCAGTATATTGAAGAAGGCAAACTTCTTGGGTGTGTAGAGCGATTAGGTGCTCGAAAAAATCATGTGTTGCATCAATCATTGGATGGAATAATTGCACAATACAACCTCAATGAAGAACAAGCGCAAGCTTTGCAGTTTATTAGCCAAGGCAGTGATATCAGCGTTGTCATTGGACGCCCGGGTGTTGGTAAAAGTTATTTGTTAAAGCCCATAAAGGAATGCTATGAAGCCAATGGCTACACCGTATTGGGCGCATCACTATCTGGCAAAGTTGCCAAAGCCTTAGAGACAGAAACAGGCATCACTGCATCAACCATTGCATCATTGACCTACCGTCTCAAGACAGACAAATTGTCAGTCATGCATAACCATGTGATTATTATTGACGAGGCTGGAATGGTTGATTTTGACTCCCTCAGCTTTTTGTTAAAAGCAGTTGATGAGGCGGGGGCAAAGATTGTTTTAGTTGGCGACCCCGATCAGCTCAAGCCCATTCATAAAGGTGAAATTTTCAGAGGCATTGCAGCACGTACAGGCTATATTGAGCTAGGAAATATAAGACGGCAGCGTGATGAAGGTGATCGAATGGCAAGCCTTGCTTTGGCACGTGGGGAGGTAGGCGAGGCGGTTAATCATTATGCAAAAAAAGATGTGGTTCATTTTTGTAACGGGCAAGATGATGCCGCTGATTCCTTGGTCAAAGCGTGGCAACAACATTTAACGCCTGAATCGGTAAAACAACATATCATGATGGCATTTAGCCGTTCTGCGGTTGAAACACTGAATACCAAAGGGCGAGAAGCCGCCATAGAGAAAGGCATGGTGAAGCAAGATGGATTTGAATACTTCTCTCAAAATGGAGCCAGTACAGTATTGCTCTCAGAGGGAGAGCGCATATTATTTCGTCAAAATAATAAACCATTAGGCGTTAGAAATGGTGATTTAGCAACAATAACCGAGATCAATGCTAAGGGTTTAACGGCTAGGCTAGATAGTGGTGAACAAGTCCAGATCCCTCACAACTATAAGTGGATTGATTATGGTTACGCTTTAACAGTTCATAAATCGCAAGGCATGACCGTAGAACATGCCAGTGTATTGATTGATAGCACTTACTGGGATAAACACCTTGCCTTTGTTGCAATGACCCGTCATAAAGAAACATTACGAATCTATGCAAATACCCATCACCATCCTGATTTAAATTCATTGACCAACACCTTAGCGCGCAACACGACGAAAGATAATGTGATTGATTGGCCTTTAGACTTTGCACTGAGGGTTGGTTTTGATTCCGATGGTCTTGTAGGTCGTGCCATAAACAATATTGCTAAGGCGGCAACAACCATCAAAGATAAATGGAATTACATCGTTAATTATGAGGCTTATTTGAATGCACAAGGAATAAAGAAACAGTTTGCAGAACAACAATCTTTGCGGTCTGATGCGCGAACAGTTGCAAATTTCATGGATGAAGCTCAGGAGCTAATGCAACAATTCAGGCAGCTGGATAAAGACGCTAAGCAAAAAAATCTTAAGGCGTATCAATTACCTGAGTTTGACACACTTTATACGCGAAGCCTTGCAAGAGACAAGCAAGCGGCAATGTTGCTTTCTTCTCACCGGGAGTCTATTGAAAAAGCAGGAAAATCATCCAAACTGCTTGAGACAATACAGTCTTATAGTGAACGCTATACGCGGTATCAAACGATAGAGGCAATCGCAAAATCATCCGTTGATAAGGGTTTAGGCAAACTTGCCTCAAAGATTGATTTATCGAAAGATTATGGCCACATTGTTCAATTGGCCTCTCAAAATAACATGACTGTAGAATCGCTTGGCAAGAAAATTCAAACCGTTCAACAGCAACATAAGCAAGAAATATGGGGCAATCTATGTAAAGAGAGGCCTGTATTGGCTGAATATGAAAAAGTAGTTCAGCGAGTTGCAAAAACACAGGGGTATCGAAATGAACAACTTCAAAAAGCGTTACAAACAGTAGCGGTGCGCATAACAAATGATTCGTGTTTGCTGAATCAGTTACAACGTGACCTACCTAACGTCGCTACTAAGATTTTATCACAGGCTCAAGCTCAATTAGACCGTGCTCGCGTCTATTAAGATAAAAATTGGGAATATGCAGGAATGGCCTAATGATATCGTTGTAATTATTGATGGGTTGCTTTGAGCATTACAAGGTAGTCGCTATCTTCGCTGTGAGTTGAGGCCTTAAATCCTGCTTTTTCATAGCATCGAATGGCGGCCTCATTATTTTTGTTTGGGTCGACGATAATAGCTTTAAAATTCAACAGAAATTTGGTAATGAAATTGTTAATCATTTCGCTCCCCAACCCTTTGCCACGATTTTCTGCGGCGGCTATAAAACAATCAATGCCGGCTAATTCATATGGTTCGTATTGGTTGAACAACGGATTATTATAATTTTTAACACCTTCAGGCAGATTTTCTGTTAAAAAATAATACTGTATAAAACCAATCGGGCTGCCGTTTTGATAAACAATAAAGCTTGGAACATTCTTTTCCCCCATTAGCCTGGGTAAATAGTAATTTTTAATATCTTCCTGGGAGAAGCTTTGTCCTTTTTCATAGAATTGCTTAATGGAGAGTTCTTGAACCCAGTGATATAGAATATCAAAGTCTTCTTCACACAATGGTTTAAATTCAAATTGATTCACGATGACTCCATTCAACTGACAAAATTGGTGGGTTTTTAATGTCATATCTGGCATATACTTACTGTAATCACTTGCTGGTCTCTCATGGTTTTTATAAATATACCATTGTAACTGGCCTTATTAAATCGTCACTATTTTCATTAAAAGTACCTCTGTTTGGTTTTTCATGGAAAAATGAATGCCTTGTTGATTGTTCTGTTTTGGGAATTTTTGGCTTCTGTTGATCAACATATTGATTCAGGTAGTGATTAGCAATCGATATTGAGAATGCAAGTACTGCAAAAATAAAGGGTACAAGCGGATTAACCACTGAAACTGCAATAAACGGAAGTAGTATGTTTTTAAAAGCAAATAGACAAGCTGAGAGTAAGGTTATACCAAAATTTAGCACCAATTTTTTATACGTATGTTGCAGCATTGCCTCTGCGTGGTTTTTTGCTCGCAATAATTCATCAAGATGATCAGGTTGTAAATCTGGTTTCTTGATGGCATCGTTAATTGCTTTAATGCGGTCTGATAAGCGCCGACTCTCTATCCATGCACGCATTGCAAGCAATCCCAACTCAAGTACCATGAATGTGCTGGACAGCGCTAAATAATCCGAGGGGGTCAACGCAGAGATAATCCAATGCGAATCAGTAAATAATTCAAACCATGAATGAGTCAAGTGTTGTTGAAGTTCTGTAAATACTGAATCACTTGAGATAAGAGCCTTCATCATTTGGGCAATATTCATAAAAAGCCGTAGTCCATGCATAAGGAACCCAAGATAAAGCAGAGCGGTTCGAACAAATGTCTGTACATACTCTAAAAATTCCCAATGCCCATCAACTATCAAAGGTATTACTGTTGAAAGCAGTAAGCGACACCGCGCAATCAAAATACGTGGCCAGATTGATCGTGAGATCAATCTTCTTATCTGACGCTCAATGTTATAGGCTGATCGTTTCGGCTGAATACTAGTAAAATATTCAAACGCTTCAGTGGTTAAAAAATCAGAGGGTGTAATTGGTTGGTGGACACTATCTTCATCACCCGCTTCTAATCCATGTATCGGATCTAACAGCCACTCATCCATGCTGGGCTGCTGGGGTTGTTTCTTCATTGTTTAGGTTTCCATGGCCTCTAATAGTGATAGTTCTGTTTTTATCGGATGAACAAAGGGGTATTGAATCATGACTTGGTGGGGTACTTCCGTTTCACCACAAGCCAAATCTTTCATTGATGTTGTCTTGTGTCAATCAGCGTCCAAAATTGACCCCCTTTCAGCGTGCAAAAGTGACCCCCCTCAGCCGTTTTATTTGATTTCTAATTGTTCAA
>CANJFK010000147.1 GCA_947473535.1 Legionellaceae bacterium
CCAGTCTGCCCGCAACGCCCTGATATCAATACCAGTGGATTGTCATGATGAGACCCTCTTGTTTTGTATTAATTTAAATAAAACACTATCGTTGCGTGTGGTTGATGAACTACGCGAACAGAATAAGCAAGAATACCTTCAGCTGTATACCAATGAAGCGAATAAAAAACATGCTGATAATTGGTTTATGATATGCAGTGGGTTAGGGAAAATTGCAAAAGATGAAGGTCATTTGGCTGACTCACGCCAGTATTTTCTTAAAGCCAAAGCAGTTGGCATTCAACCTTCATTTGCCTATAGTTATCAAAAAATGTTATGTCACTTAATTGAAATAGACATAGCGACAGAACAATTAGACGCTGCTAGTCGTCAAATTGACGATCTTTTAGCGCAAGACGACGATCCTCTGAGTGAGCTGTATCAGTTCGCAAAACAGGCACAAAAACAAGTTGACGCAAAAAAACGTCCATCACGAGAAGCCAACGCTGCTCAAGCATTAGAAGCACTCATTTCAGATGAATCAACGCGTGATTTCACTTATCGTAATGCTGGTAGCTGCGTGCTTTTCTCGAGTACTCAACCTAATATCATAGCCCCTACAGCCGTTCAAAAATCGTTCGAGTATTAAAGCCAAATAAGCGTTCATGCATGCGATAGGCTTATTCATCCGTCATATTTGCAATATAATCACACACCACACGCAGTCCCGATTGCTCATCGGTAGCCTGATGAAACAATTCACGGTTGTTAATATCCAATAAACTCCCCGGGTTCGAACTAATCGCTTCAAACAGGCGTTGTACCACCATTTGTCCACCGTATTCAAAGGTACGCGCCTCTTGTGAATCAATAACATAGCGATAAATGCACTGCATCAAATAATCCAATAGAGCCGTTGCTTCGGGTAAGAGTTCAACGTTATATTTCAACAACTGATTCTCAAATTCATCGCTAACCACCTTGACTTGACACGCCGTAATAAAATAATTCACCATTTCACCTATTACTTGTTTACGCACATGCAATGCTGGCGCAAACAGCGCATCAAGTAATTGGTCTTGGTTTTGAGTTTGGGCAAGTGGTGTTTCTGCAAGTAACTGTCGAAAGGTTGGTGTGTCTAAATGAGCTCGATTGATTAAACGCAAATGAATGGCATCTTCTAGATCATGGACGCCATAAGCAATGTCATCAGCAATATCCATGATTGAACAATCAAACGTATGATAAGCTGCTTTACCGTGTTTGTTCGGCTGTGGCGCGATGGCTAATGATTGCAATCGTTCCCGATCCGCTCGACCAAACGGTGCTAATAGCCAATCCACTTCCGGTTGCTCACAATCAAAATAGGCTTTTGGTGGCAACCAATCATTGATACGAATGGTTCGGCTGGGAGGCTCACTGACAAAAGGCAACGCAGTGGCAACAACACGTGACCAGCGAACGGGGTATTTGAGAATACCCAATAAAGCGCGTCGCGTTAGATCAAGACCATATGCACCATAACTTCGCTCGACTTTAGTCAGCAAACGTAGTGTTTGTGCGTTACCTTCAAAACCGCCCTGCTGACGCATCATATAATTCAATGCCACCTCGCCACCATGGCCAAATGGCGGGTGACCGATATCATGCAATAAACAAATCACACTCATCAGATCATCATGAGGTAACAACCCGAACAGATTATTAAGCTGAGGGTTCATTTTGAAATTTCGCACGATACTACAACCAATGGATGCAACCTCTAACGAATGCGTTAGTCGCGTTCGATGGAAATCGCCTTCATCCGTGCCCAAAATTTGTGTTTTACGTTGTAGTCGACGAAAGGCCGGGCAATGAATGACGCGCGTTCTATCTCGTTCGTACGGCTCACGATGATCTTGATTACCTCGTTGGTTCGTTTGACCTGATCGGCGATGAGTCCACATAGCGTCTTATATTTTTAAGAGTAAACCTCAAGTTTATTTGGATTTTGCAGATAATACCAATCAAAGGGTGAAAAAAATTCCATCAGCTCTCATCCATAACAACAATAAGGAGTGATATCATGCTGATTAAAACTCGAATAATAGGCGTATCCCTTTGTGCACTCGGATTATCAGCTTGCATGACCGATGGCTCAAACGACTATACGACCAATGACTATCAGAAAAACATGTCCCAAAATTCCCTTATTTATCCAGAAAGTTATGAGAATGCTGGCATTTATGATACGCCTAGCGCAAGGGGTGAAACACAACATCAAGTGGTCGTACCTGAAACGTACCACGTAGGTGCCTACCACTCGCCAACATCCCCTAAGGATATGGATAAAAGCTGGGTAAACAGCCAAAATCCACAAGGGTATACCATTGAGTTAGCCAATGGTGAAAAAGCCTCGCAAGTCGCTGGGGTGCTCTATAAAGCCCCTAAAA
The DNA here is from genome assembly GCA_947473535.1 of Legionellaceae bacterium. GTDB lineage: Bacteria > Pseudomonadota > Gammaproteobacteria > Legionellales > Legionellaceae > CANJFK01. The sequence continues at coordinate 2,412 of CANJFK010000147.1, forward strand.
ATGAACGTATGGCAGAAGTCCAGTACCAACAGGGTGGAAAACCATATTACGAAGGTTTATATGGTAGTTATCCAACCCAGGAAGCCGCACAACAAGCACTCAATACCTTACCAGACGATGTTAAACAAGGTGCTGGAATCAAGACATGGGGTAGTGTGCAAAGTAATGTGAGTGAGTAAATACACCGTCCTACTTTGCCGCGATCACAATCAATAATTTAACAACGCCGGGCGTATCCGTACGCTCGGCGTTAAGTTGCTTTACCGTAAACGTATATTGTTCACTGATAGCCCAAACCCATGACACAAATGCATTATAAGGCACTTGTTCAAAAGACAACTGAATATCACCTGGGCCCGTTTGTTGTATTTGGTAAGAAAAATGGTGAAATGAAGATGACTTTAACTGCGTTGCAAGCACCGTTAACAACTTACTACTCGTTAAGACCTGTGGTGTTTTACTGGTAATGTGTTGCTGGCGAACACGCTCCATCCACGCCAACGTCTCTTTTTTTTCTATTAATTGTTGTGATTGGTCGTGAACCGCTGTTATCAACGGTGCATAGAGTAACGCGTAAAATAGATAAACAAAACAACAAAACACACCCGTGCCAAGCATCCAGTGCTCGCGATCGTTTAAACTACGCCAATAGGTTTTCACAAGCTTAACTCCAACGTAGCAACAACTCGCTGTTCATGCGTTGCGGCTTCTGTTTGTCGGACGATCACATGGTGTTGCTGCAATCGCTGCTGCACGCTCTCCAACTGAGCAAAATCCTGACTGGATAACGTGACCGATAAGGTTTGGTTCTGAAAACGAAGTTGTTGAATAATAAGCGTCGAATTATCAGCCGCTAACGCCAGTTTATTCAATAACACCCACAATGCACCATCATGAGACGCGGCACTATTTTTTAGCAATTGACCAATGCGAAATCGTGGACTAATCACCTGTCGAGCTTGCGGAAAAAATTCGTGGTAAATAACAGCTATTCGTTGATCAAGCGTCGCATTTTGCTTTGTTAGCGCATGCAAATTGAGCGCATTAACACCCAGCAGACTGATCAACCAAACACCGACGAGAATCGCGCTGATCTGGTACCCGCGAAAATGAGCGTGTTGAAGATTATCACGTTGCAACTCACCCTGACAAAGATTTAGCGGGCTTTTTTGGAGCATCCGTTGAGCTACCCATGTACAGAAAGAACTATCAACTGACGTGTGTTTGGTTATGTTTTGCACTGGCGCACTGTCATTAAAAATCAACATGGGCGGAGCATTGCCCAGACGACGAAGGTATAAGTCCGCTAATTCTATGCTTATCGCGCCTTTGAACGTGGGATCGGAAACCAGCAAGCTCGTTTCAGTTAGACAAACCTCATCCGCATTTAACGCACACCAATCCAGCGTAATGGTATCAAAGTCTACGTTGAGGGCATAAAGTGTAGCAATCAAATCAGCCAAATACTGTTTATCGATCGCCACAACCAAGTAGCCATTGTTTTGATAGCATTTACTATCAAACGCAAAATGTACAGTAGCAACCTGCTGAGCAACCTGCTCTTCCAACGCATAAGGAATTGCTGTTCGAGCTTTGCGCTCACTCAACCTGGGTAATTCAACCTCAAGGATGCTACTCATTTCAGCGGGTAAAACAACAACCGTACGAGCATTGGTTTGTAACACTCTAATTTCATCGATTGTACGCCGCTCTAGCGGCGCATCGACTTGACCTTGCTGATTGAGACGTAGACTCAAACAGTTTTCTGCATCAAAATGCTGGATGAATAAAAAACAAGTCGCCACGCTGCTTATCCTCAGGGACACATTCCTACGCACGCACTTGAGCAACTGCCCATTGACTGCGTAATTGTTGTGCCAACAAATAGACCACTAATGCATATTGCGGACTCGTGTTGTAATGGGTAATCACATAAAAATTAGGGTATGCCAGCCAATATTCTTGACCTTTTTGCGTCGTCAACTCGATCAAGCCCGCTTTAAGCGGATGATGCCCGACAAATCCTTGTGGCTTAATCCCAGCCGTCACTAAATGCTGGAACGTGTAATCAGCAAATTTACTATTGGTCATCAAATTTTTATAATGTGATCCACTTACTAACGCAGGTTGCGCCACAACGTCGTTGAGCTTCCAACCATGCTTATGAAAATAATTTGCTACACTACCAATCACATCACGATCTTCGCTCATTAAATCAGGCCTGCCTTTACCACTAAAATCAACGGCATAAAAACGATAACTACTGGGCATAAATTGCGGTTTACCCATTGCACCCGCGTACGAACCCATGTACTTCGTGGCAGGGACGCCATGCTCACGGCAAAGCAACAAATATTCC
>CANJFK010000148.1 GCA_947473535.1 Legionellaceae bacterium
AATGGCACTACCTTAAGCTTTGTATCTAAAATTAACAATTAAATGTAGCCTGGATGAAGCGTAGCGTAATCCAGGAATCGATGCCTCACACAGGCTCTGCTCCCGGATTACGCTACGCTTCATCCAGGCTACATCAAAATTTAGACGGTAACGAGCCCGGGGGATCATGGACCTATATTTACCATTGGTGATATAGCTCCGTTGGCTATTCATTGATAATCTGTAACATCAACGAACGTTAATTGGTTAACAGTCCCTGAAGCTTGTAAGCTCGGTTGAAGTCTACTATACCTATACTGTGTGCAAGGTATAGTAGACTTCAACCGCTTTTTCCAGGAGTATATAGGATATACCCTACACACATGAGTTATATTAACCCATCATTATTCAGCAAGGATCCATGATGACTGAAAATAATATTGTATATCAAGCACGCCTGCATCGGATTCTATTCTTTTGGCCGGCATTTTTACTGGTTATTATCGTTTGTATCGGTGTCTGGTTCGATGCATTTCGAGGGCCGTCTTGTATCATGGCTGTTATCGTATTCATTTGGGGCGGGATGGTGTGGCTGACTTACCATTTTTCTTTATTAACGATTAAGAAAAAACAAGTCATTTTGTGTACTGGTATTTTAGTGCGCCAAACCATCGATATCCCGATAAATAAAATAGAAAGCATTGATATTCGTCAATCCGTGTTAGGCAGCTTGCTTCAATATGGTTCTTTGGTCATAACGGGAACCGGTGGTACACGGCAATATGTTAATTATATTGCTAAACCACTTACATGCCGGCGGTATATCGAGCAATCAATGCATGAATAAATAAGGATATGGCTTATGAAATCACCAGGAAGTGATAGTTTACCCATCCACGTCACCGAGTCCGTCGCACCGCTGGATGAAATTGATTTAAATAAACCAAAAGAGTACTTCAGTTTAATTGATAGATTGTTTCAAGCAAACCTGGCTAAAATAACGGGAGGCGTGAGTCCGGCAGCTTTGAGAACGGTTTATTTCTCATGGCTTTCTCAGCTGGCCCAATCGCCTGGCCGATTGCTGGAATTGGCACTTTATGTGCCATTTCATGCCAGTGATCGAGTGAGCAAAGTGCTAAGCGAGCCACAGCCTGCTGGCGGTAAAGATGTTCGTTTTCATGCAGAAGCATGGCAAATGATGCCCTGGCGTGCTTGGGCTGAAAGTTTCCTGCTGATTGAAGATTGGTGGCATTGTGCAACAGTAGATGTACCCGGGTTACCTAAACACGTCGAGCGGGTGATGTCGTTTGTTGTACGTCAGCGGCTTGATGCAATGTCACCAGCTAACTTTATTTTAACCAACCCTGAATTGTTTCAAGAAACCATTCGTTCTGGAGGAAAAAATGTAGTTCGTGGCACAGAAATTGCTATCAAAGACATGATGGACAAATTGACTGGCGCACCGCCTGCAGGGGTTGAGCATTTTATTCCTGGTAAAGATGTTGCCATTACACCAGGGCGCGTTGTGTTCCGAAATCATTTAATTGAATTGATCCAATATGATGCACAGACAGAAACGGTATATAAAGAGCCGGTGTTGATTCTGCCCGCTTGGATCATGAAGTATTATATTCTTGATCTTTCACCCAATAACTCCATGGTTAAGTGGCTCGTGGCTCAGGGGCATACTGTATTTATTGTTTCTTGGCTTAACCCAAGTGCTGAAGACCGAAACCTTGGCATGGATGATTATTATCGGCTTGGCGCAATGGCGGCGATTGATACGGTCTATAAAATTATCTCAAAAGTAAAAATACACCTGATGGGGTATTGCTTGGGAGGTACCCTCGCCTTGATTACAGCAGCAGCCATGGCTAAAGATAATGATAAGCGTCTCAAAAGTTTGACACTTCTGGCCGCGCAGGGGGATTTCACCGAGGCTGGTGAATTAATGCTATTCATTAATAAAAGTGAACTATCGTTTCTTGAAAACATGATGTGGGATCAAGGCTATTTGGATACCAAGCAAATGGCTGGGTCGTTCCAGATGTTACGTTCGTATGATCTAATTTGGTCTAAAATGATCCAGGATTATATGCATGGCAATGAGCGTGGTATGATTGATTTGCTTGCTTGGAATGCAGACGCGACACGAATGCCATACAAAATGCATAGCGAATATCTTGAAAAACTTTTTCTAAACAACGATTTTGCAGCGGGGCGATTTACTATCGAAGGAAAACACGTGGTCGGTGAAAATATTCATTTACCAGCGTTTGTCGTAAGTACGGAAAAAGATCATGTGGCACCATGGGAGTCGGTCTATAAAATTCATTTGATGATCGGGAGTGATATCACGTTTGTATTGGCCAATGGTGGACATAATGCGGGCATCGTTAGCGAGCCTGGGCACCCAGGACGAACGTACCGAATCCTCATGCGCAAACGGCGTGCTTCCTTTTTAGGGCCGTCTCAATGGTTGGATGCCGCTGAAGAACGTGATGGTTCTTGGTGGACAGCATGGCAAGGCTGGTTAGTTCAAAACTCATCGTTGCCACGTGTAGCGCCGCCGGTTATGTCTTCTTCGCTGCCATTGGCACCTGGAGACTATGTTTTACAAAAATAAACAAATATTGGTTGGTACCGAAGCCTCAACAACCGTGTTCAATTGCCAATGGTTGTTGGGCCCTCGGCGTCAACCTACACGTTCTTAGGACAATAGCACCATGGAATATAAAGATTATTACAACGTGATGGGACTTAAGCAGGACGCCTCACCCAGTGAGGTGAAAGTGGCTTATCGGCGTCTAGCCCGTAAATATCACCCTGATCTTAATAAAGATCCGAAAGCAGAAGAAAAATTCAAAGAGCTGGGCGAAGCATATGATGTATTAAAAGATCCAGAAAAACGCAAGACTTACGATCAATATGCCCGTGATTGGGAATTGAATCAGCAAGCCAAGGCGTCCCCACGTTCGCATGCCCACGCTTGGGATGGTGGTGGATCCGATTATCAATACAGCCGCGATTTCTTTGAGTCATTGTTTGGTGAACGAGGGCATCGCGAGCAGCAATTAAATGGCGCCGATTTACATGGCAACGTTAGCGTGAGCTTGGAGGAGGCTTATCACGGTGTAGTGAAAGTATTACAACTTCCCGGTACAGGTTCTTCACAAACGAGCTCGCAGAGCCTTCATGTTAAAATTCCTGCCGGCGTAAAATCGGGACAGCAAATTCGTCTTGCCGGACAAGGAGCCCATGGTCTAGCAGGTGGTGCACGCGGCTCGCTCTATTTAACAATTAATGTGGATAAGCATCCTGTATTCGATGTGATGGGCAATGATATTTACGTCACCCTGCCCGTGACACCGTGGGAGGCCGCTCTAGGTGCCACACTCGTTGTGCCAACACTAGGCGGTAACGTTGATTTAAAAATTCCAGCCGCCTCTCAAGGCGGGCAAACATTGCGTCTAAAAAAGAGGGGTTTGCCAGGGGCGTCGCCTGGTGATCAATATATACTGCTAAAAATTATCATTCCTCAGCCAATCACGGATTCAGCTAAATTACTGTATAAACAGATGGCTGAAGAAATGCCTTTTAATCCACGTGAAAAGATGGGGGTGTAATCATGAATGATAAAACGATCATAACGGCTGTGCTAGTGGATGAAACGAGTCGCATTTCATTAGTAGACGTTTGCGAACAATATCACCTGTCTGAAGCATTATTACGTGAAATGTTAGATCATGGCTTTTTTGGACAAACATCGGTGTCAATAACCAACCTCGAGTTTGATAACCTAACACTTAGACGAATCCAGTCCGCACAGCGCTTGCAACAAGATTTAGATATCAATTTACCTGGCGTTATTTTGGCACTTGAGTTGCTTGATGAATTGGATCAACTGCGGGATGAATTGAATATATTACAGCGCCATGTAAAAGGTTAAGGTCTAGAGCCTTTTACAAGTGATAATTCATTAATCCCCCGAATGTCGATCACGCGATCAGCCATGTTGATCGTTTCTTGGCGATGCGCCACAATGATTTGAGTTATGTTTAGTAATTTAAGTGCTTGATTGATTTGTTTCTCATTGTGATCATCCAAATGGCTGGTTGCTTCATCTAAAAATAAAATTTTAGGTTTTTTATAAAGCGCTCTAGCCAATAAAATGCGTTGTTTTTGTCCGCCAGATAAGGATGAGCCCATGTCGCCGACCAACGTCTCATATCCCATGGGAAATTGTCGAATGGTCTCGTGGATGCAGGCCAGTGTTGCCAAGGGGGGCAGGGCTTGCCTTTTGCTCGTACATTTAAAGAAAAGGTACAAGGCAAGCCGTGTCCCTGAGGTATGCTGAGTTATGAGCACTGACCCTGATGTATGAGCAGAACCCAGAGCGGCAACCGTAACATTTCCTATTGACATAGAATTTTTAATGGGTGAACCTGAAGTTTATTGGTTAATTTCCGTGAGAATTACCCCCCATGATTTTCTCTCCTAAGAATAAGCTGACTCACGTTGGAATAAAATCAACTCAATCGATTCTGCAGGAAGAAAATTATCTCGCTAAAACTTACATGTTTGGCGAGAAGCTATGTGCAGGGAGATCTGTGTTAAATCATTGTCAAATTGTAGGTGAAGTGGCACGTGAACTAATTAAGCGAATGCCTGAATGGCTGCGTTTATATTTGTTGCCAGCTGGTTCGGAATTGATTGCTGCTACACATGATATCGAAACACCCCCACGCACGTGGTGGTGTTTCTACGAGTTAGATGCATTCC
>CANJFK010000149.1 GCA_947473535.1 Legionellaceae bacterium
ACAATTAAATGTAGCCTGGATGGAGCGCAGCGTAATCCGGGAAACGATGCCTCACACAGGCCCTGTTCCTGGATTACGCTGCGCTCCATCCAGGCTACATCAAAATTTTGGTTTAGGGTAGTGCCATTGATCTAATAGATGATAAACGAGTCGCTTGGTTTTTGCAGGCTACACATTTCAGACACACCGCCATTATTACAAATAACCAAGCCTAATTCATTGATCTTAAAAACGCCCCCTTGCCATAAACAACAGCCAGCAAGTTTTTGTAAATCCATCACCGCATGGATTGTGCAGTAACACGATGAATAATCGCCATTCTTGCAAACGTATCGGCCGGCGGATGAATCGCAATATTGAACGCCACCCATGCTATCGCAGCAACCACAATCGCTATACACTACCGCGATGGGAGCGCTGAGTAAGACGCCTATTATGAATAAACGCTTCAATGAAAACATGGTTGGTTCCAAATTGGTTACTGATATAAAAAAGCATAGCATATATACGGCGTATGATCATGATCAGGAACTCTCGTATACTCAACAAATATTCAGATAAAAGCGGTAAGAACATTTCAAAACAAAAATTCAAAATGATAAACTGGCCGGAATAGATTGATTATCCTAGAAAAAGCAGTCCTATGAATCCTTTAATTAATTTGATCTTGATAATAACGATGCTTTGCATGTCAAACCTATATGCGTCGACTAAGCCCGTTTCGGCTCCAAAACCTGTAATTGCCACCTCAAGCATCAGTTCCAACCCTGCGGCAGTGAATGTAGGTACCGGCTCAGGTGCGCTTCAACAATACATAGAAAAACAAGCAGGGATTAAAGACAATCACGGCATTTCTGGTCAAGGTGCATGGATTGGTGATAGTAATAAACTTTTTTCAGGCGGTATATCCGATGCAAAGAGAACCACCTCAAATAGCGTGCTGTTACTGGATCTTACCATTGAGATGGAAAAATTTATTGGCTGGCGTGGGGGATTGTTTAGCGCTCAATTTCTTCAGGAGAATGCTCAAAACACCAATGCACAAGCGGGAATTTTTCAAGGATATAACTCGTTACCTGACGTACCGCCATTTAATCGTTCGGAATTGTATGCACTCTGGTATAGGCAAGCCTTGTTCGACGATACGTTGTTTGTTCGTGTGGGCAAAACCATCACGACACTTGATTTTAACAATGTTATCAAGCCAATCCCGCTGAGCAATGGCGATCCCAATATTCCTGCAGTAAGCAGCTTGATTTACACCCCGCTGTTTATCAACCCTGCGGTAGATGGCATCATGCCGGGTTACACCAACTCAGCGTATGGCATCACGGCAACATTCACACCAATTAATCAATGGTATTTATCGTACGGTATATACGACGGTAATCTTGCCAGCGGTAAACAGACGGGTTTGACGGGTCCAACATTTAATGGCAGATCATTTCAGGTTGGTGAAACCGGTGCCGCATGGATTTTAGGAAAAAATCACATGCCGGGTACTGCTGGTGTTGGACTATGGCATCAAAACGGTTTAATTAAACAAGGGAATTTGACTGAGTTGAATGCGACTGGCGCCTATTTATTTGGTTCCCAGCGTTTATGGTACAGGCATCCGGGACGTGATATCAGCGGTGTTTCAGGCTTTTATCAATACAGTATAAATAACTCCGATGTATTGCCGATGAGGCAATCTATCGGAGCTGGTTTAACGGCGTTTGGCCTTGTTGCAAATCGTGCTGAAGATTCGATGGGGGCTGGTGTTTCACTAGCGTGGCTTAATGCACGAAGTACCTCGCGTGCAACTGAATTAATGTACCAACTCTATTATCAGGTAAAATTATTGACAGGTATTTATCTCGAACCTGCAGTGTCTTATATACCAACGCCAGGTCAAAGCGTGGATCTCAGTCCTGCATTGGCAGGAACGATTCGGGCCATTGTCTTGTTTTGAAGAGTATGTGAAAAGCTGTTAAGATAAATGACGAATTTCACAGGGAGTGAAAATGTTAAAAAAAATAAGGACCGTTTCTTTATTGGTAGTGACATTACATGCATCTTTAGTGATGGGGGAGACGTATAAAGTCCCGGCCACAAAAAACACGATAACACTGGGGCTTTTCACGCTCAATCAATCGCCGGTAATAAAAATTAAATCAGGTGATATTGTATCAATGGAAACATTGAATAGCTGCCTTCATGAGATGGTCTACAATAAGACAACACCTGCCGATGTGGCAAAATTTTATGTAGAACATGATATTCAGAAAAGACGAGGCATGCACTCCCTGACAGGACCCGTTTACATTGAAGGAGCCGAGCCGGGCGATGTGCTGGAAATTCGAATTCTCGATATTCAATTAAACGACTTTGGTTATAATTTCTTAAGCCCCACGCAGGGCATTTTATCGGAATTTACCACGCCACGAATTAAATATTTTAAATACAATAAAAAGAACAACACGACTGAATTTACGAAAGGGGTGTGTCTACATTTGAAGCCTTTTCCAGGCATAATAGCGGTAGCTCCACCAAATGACTGGCCAGAAGGATGGCCTGTAAACATACAAACTGCAGCCGCGAAGCCCGTGAATGGCGAATTTAACTCTGTTCCACCAGGACCTTTTGGTGGCAATTTAGATGAGCCAGAGCTACAAGCGGGCTCCATTCTTTTCCTTCCTGTCTTTCAAAAAGGGGCTCTCGTTTGGACTGGCGATTCACATGCCATGCAAAGTAATGGAGAGATTGATATCACAGCCCTTGAGACATCATACAAAGGGATTAGTCTGCAATTTATCGTTAGAAAAGATCTTAAAGCAGAGGGTGTGTTTGACAAAACCAAACGAAAAGGTGGGGATGCATTTACTTGGCCAATAACTGAAAATTCGACCCACTGGATCATCACGGGCTTAAATGTGGATTTATTTGAGGCAATGAAGCTTGCGTCCAGAAATGCCGTTGACTTTTTAGTACGTACTCAAGGTTTTACACGTGAAGAGGGTTATCAATTCCTGAGTATAGTGGGTGATTTTGAGATAGCCGAGGCAGTCAACGTCATTAAACATGTCACGGTACACATACCAAAAGATGTTTTCAATGGTCCTGGCAAAAAATCCACACTATGCGCTGAGGGTGCTTTTCCACTAAAAGCGCCAGAAATAGAGATGAATGCTATTTGTGATCCACAAGAGGGGATTACCGTTCAATAAAAAGCAGGTTTGGCCTTGGCCAAACCTAGAACATCATTAAGCGCGAGCCAGAAAAATGAAAAAAGTTATGCTGTTTTTTCTCTCTATTTTAGTCGTCCCCACAGGATATACGGAACGTTTCGTGCTAAACAATCAAGCATTTAATCCCAGTACTAGTTACAAAACTAGAATTGCAGTTCAATGGGCAACGTCAGCGAAAGAGATTGAAGAAAGCAATCACAAGTTACAGAACGGGATAACGTTAAAGCCAGACGCATTACGAGTTCTTACTCAGACCGGAAAGAACACATTAGAGATTCCTCAAAAAGCCGAGTACTTTAGAGTGCTTTTGTGGTCAAAAAGTACAGGAGCCCCTGATTTTTTCACAAACTGGATCGACATTGTATCGAATAAAACGTACACACTAAACAAAGAACATTTAATCCCTTTTGTTCTCATGTCAGGCGCTGGATGTTAATTTGTTGACTACAAACTGGAAAAAATAAATTCTTGTTGTATACTGAAAGTACAAACAGTAAACAAGGATGTCATTATGAATGCGAGACGATTAGTAATTCCACTGGTTATTTTTGTTTTCGTTGGGTTTCTTAGCGGTTGTTGCACTGACGATTTGTCATGTGGTGCTACCGATGTAAGCTACGTATCAACCAACGCCTGCAGCACCTGTAATACTTGCGCGACAAATACGTGTTCAACCGGCTGCAATACATGCGGCTACGATGCAAGCTATACCTATAGCGCTTGGTATTGATATCGATGTAGCCTGGATGAAGCGTAGCGTAATCCGGGAAACGATGCCTCACACAGGCGTGACTCCCGGATTACGCTACGCTTCATCCAGGCTACATCAAATGTAGGCTTAAGGTAGTGCCATTGATATAACTATACTACGAGCTGGCACAATCTGCGGTTTTTTGACAACGTCATTTTTGTTCCAGTTTGCTGTTTAAATTGCAGCGCAATAGCAAGCCTATTGTCAAGATTTAAACAGCAAACTGGGGGAAAAGGACAAGTCAAAAACCGCAGATTGTGACCGCGCACAGTATATCCCTTAGGGGCGGATCGTGAGCACATCACAGGTTGCTTGATGAATCACGGCATGGGCCGTGCTGCCAAGGAAAGCAGGCATATTATTAGGCGTATGACTACCGATAATAATCAGGTCACAGTCTAACGCGTTAACTTTTTCTAGTACATGCATTTTAATAGATCCAATTTCAACAAATTGCTGGTCTAGCAGGATGTTCAATGCGTCGCCTAAAACACTCATCACCGTTTTTGCATCGTCTGTTCGAGGTTTGTCAAATTCAGCAAACCCTAGTCCTTGCGCAAGTTGTAGGCTCGCTGGGGGTTCAATCACGTGAAGTAAATATAATTTAGCATTAAACCGTTTCGCTATTTCTACGGCTTGTTGGCACATATGAAAATGATTCTCGCTTAAATCAGTGGCATGTAAAATTCTCGCGTACATAAATAGGTCATCCTTCTTGAATAAAAATAGGGTCTGTTGACAATTCATCATCAGAAGCCCGACGT
>CANJFK010000150.1 GCA_947473535.1 Legionellaceae bacterium
TAGTTGCGGATGAACGGGTGAGAAGCGAACCGGCATTCAGCAAAGATGAATTAGCAACATTGCATGACGTAACGAGAAACAATCACTCATTCTTTGACTTTCTGCGAACAACACGTCAACTAGCGACAGATAACACACCCGTGCATGCAACCTATCAACAAGAACGACGAGCGATGCTATCGGACAGAAAAGCCAAGGTAACAGCCTCCGAAAAAAGCCACATCATGGGCCGTAAATTATGGACGGATGCTGTTTCTGCAATTGATACAATCAATGAAACAGGTAGTCCATTCAACAACATAAAAGGTCGTAATTACCATCATGCGCTAGTCATTCAACGCTTAAAGGCGCGTTGTTATGGAAAAACGGATAAGCAAATTGAAGTAATTTATGATGAATGCATTCGAGTTATGCAAGAAGAAACCCTGCTAACGCTGACCTTTCCTGCAAGTATTTTGGTCCATGGTTTAACCGAATTTCAACCATTAAATGTATTTGAGAAAGATTACGCAAATAAAGGTACTTGGTACAAGCAATCTCGAAATGCGGCGGAGAGAGATCTATTTCGCGGTGTTCCCGATCCAACAAAAACCGATTTTCTAGCCAATGATCACGCACGCCCAAGATATGGTGCGGTCCGATTGAATAATCGAGATGCAGCGGCGTTTACTGGGTATGGCAATTCGTTTATCGTTTTTAAAGACACGGTTAAGCATAATACCTTGTATGTCCCAGGCAATGCGCTTGGTCATGGCTTTGGTTATGAAATTTGCTCGTATCATCACATGGAATACATGTTATCGGAATTTCCAGATGATGCATTCCAAACCGTCTTGGACGAAGCTCAAGGTAAACCGGCCGCGGGCTATGGCGATTATTTTAGTGGTGGCAGTTTTGAGTTTCTTTTTCCGCCCATCAGTGTTCTTGATCCAACACTAATCGAACATATCTATATTGATGCCGGCACCTACATGTTAACCCCAGATGAACGACAAATAATCGAAGATCTGGGCATCAAGGTAACCAACGAATACAGCCTTAAACATGGCAAAAAACGGAAAAACAGTAATCGAGCATTCAAAGAGGCGGTAAAAAATGACGATGTGGCCACCGTTGAAAGTTTACTCAAGGACGATCCAACCCTGATATCACAGCATTTTGGGTATATTATTTGCAATGCAGTCGAGCATGATCAGTTTGGCGTCTTACAGCATCTTCTGGATAACGGTATTACATTTAACCAGCGTGATGCAAAACAAAAAACGGCATTAATACTTGCAAGTAAAGCTAAATTAACAAACCCACAAGACTTGGATCTTGAGTTAAAAATTGTTAAATATCTTTTAGAGAATGGCTTGTCAGATAAATCATCGATTAATCAACAAGACAATCATCAAAACACGGCATTAATCGTTGCAAGTGCAGCAGGTCATTCAGACATTGTAGCAGAGCTGCTAGCCTATAACGCTTCAATACAGATATGCAATGATCAACAAAATACCGCCTTAATTTATGCTTGTATGGGGGGGCATACTCAGATAGTCGAAAACCTTCTATTGTATGCCGCCACGCAGAGTGAGGCTGATGATGATGTACAAACTATAATTAACTTTAGAAATGAAGACCAGGACACAGCATTGATCTGTGCTTGTAAGGCTGGAAAAAAAGACGTCGTACAAGTTCTTTTGGACAATGACGCCGACACTGATTTACACAATAACAACGATGAAACTGCTTTAATCTGTGCAATGGCTGCAGGGCACATGGACATTGCACAAATGCTCATTGAAAAAGGTGCTGCAATTGGTCAAGGTCAAGGTAAGGGCAATGGCTTGGCACTACTCTATTTATGTAAAAATGGGCGTATAGACACGGCAACATTACTTTTAGACAACGAAGCAGATATTGAATTTCAGAATGAGGCGCTAGAAACACCACTAATCTGTGCAAGTAAAGCCGGTCATGAAAACATTGTTCGCCTTCTTTTGCAGCGTGGCGCGGTAATTGACCACCAAGATGCTCAACATGAGACAGCTATAATCGGTGCAATCAACGCCGGCCATATGCATGTTGTGCAGGCCCTATTCGACAAAGGCGCAACAATAGATCCAGATAAAAAAACGTTGGAAAAAGCGTTAATCAAAGCAAGTAAAACTGGAAACGATGATACGGTTCGCCTTCTTCTAGGCTATGGCGCGGATGTTGAATACCTTGCTAAAGGAAAAACAACCGCGTTAATGACAGCAAGTAAAGCCGGACACGCGAACACTGTGAGAATACTATTGGATCAAGGTGCCGATTGTGAAAAATGCGATAGTCGTCATGAAACAGCATTAATGAAGGCCGTTCGCAAAGGCCACCGTGATGCCATGATTGCGCTATTGGAAAAACAACAGGATCTCACTACTAAAAATGGCGCTAATCAAACAGTGATTGATATGGCTATAGAGCACCCTGAGCTGCTTGAACCATTATTGTTACATGCGGTAACGTTAGACCATGAGAAACGACCACTCCTAGGTCATCGCTCCAAGCTCCAAAATAAAAAAACATTCAATGAGTTACTTGAGCAAGGCCACATGGAGGGCGTTATGGCCTTTCTGCTACTGGAAATAGACGGTATGATCAATGCCTTTGACCAACACCATCGTAACGATGTCGAGGCGCTCAACGCCGCCAAAAACTTCCAAACGGGTCTAAAAGACGACCTGGATATCTATCAACAAAGTAAAAAAACCAAACAGGATCGCACCAAGCTTTTCACCTCATGGAAAGACAGAATTGTGGACGCAAGAGAACATTCCGCGTTAGCAAACCATCGAGGTTGGGTGAAAAATATGCTGGCTCATGTGACGTTGTTTGTACTAACGGCCATCGTAGGCTATCTAATCGTAGGGGCTGTTACGCTTTATAAGAGCGGCGGCACCCAGTTCTTCTTTAATACGAATACTCGCTCTGTTAATGAATTACATGACATGGAGTCAGATCTCGCTATGATAGCGGCGGTAGGAGCGTAGGGTTTAGCCCAACAACAGTGTTCAAACGAAGACTGTTGTTGAGCCTACAGCGCGATTCTAATCACTAACCTCAACCGGTTCACCATGATACGTCGCTCTATAGACTGCTAACGCTTCAGCAGCTGCTGTATTTAAACCCAGGGCTAAATTAGCATAATAGAGGATGGACAGAGCCGCCTGCGCGCTAGGTGCTTGTGGGTATGTTTTAATCAAATAACTAGCTCGCTCTTCAGCCGCAACATACATTTTACGCCCATAATAATACGTCGCCGTGTTTAATTCATGTTGTGCAAACATATTTCGTAGATAAATCATGCGTTGTAGTGCATTGGGTTTATAACGACTATCAGGAAATTTTTGCACTAACGTCGCAAAATCAGAATAAGCCTGTGATTGCGTACCAGGGTCACGCCATGATTCATCCATAGGGAGCATATTGGCCAACGTACCACGTGTCTGTTGAAAGTTAGCTAGCCCTTTCATAAAATAAGCATAGTCAACTCGTTTCGCACGCGGATAAAGGTGAATATATCGCTCGGCGGTAGCTGCTGTGGATGGGTAATCCTCTTTTTTATAATACGCATAAATTAAATCAATTTCAGCTTGTTCCGCATAATCATTAAAAGGGTACATTGTATCCAACGCCTCAAGGCGTTTAATCGCGCTGGTATACTCTTTTTTAGATAGCTCTTGCTTCGACTCCGCGTACAACTGCTTGGCACTCATCCCTTTAAACGGATTATTATCCTCATCATCCGCCCCACCCCACCAGTGCTTACATGCAGTTAATGACAAAAAAATCCCTAGGATCACTAGCACTTTCATTTGTTTCATAAATATACCCATTAGATTGCAAACGACAACCGTCACATTCAGATAAAATGCATTATACCTATATACTGTGCGCTGTCATCATTTGATCTTTAAAGGCGCAATTTTTAACCGCACACAGCATAAGGGGCAGCACTGAAATAAATATATTACTGAAATAATTTGCAAACCCCGTTAAGCTGCGATAAAATCCGCGACGGAGAGATGGCAGAGCGGTCGAATGCGGCGGTCTTGAAAACCGTTGAAGGGTAACCTTCCCAGGGTTCGAATCCCTGTCTCTCCGCCAAACCTACGTTCGTGGTCATCCGTAGTTGTCAAACAAACCTTATTTAAAATCAATCACTTGCGATGAATCAATGTATCGAACAAGATAGAAACGCCCAGTCGACGTTAAAACTCAAGCCGAAGCAATATATTGTCTAAAAACGCCGGCGAGTCGATTGGGTTTGTTAGCGTACCAGGAATTTAAGGCTTGCAGATCGACGCAGTGCATGAAGCGATAATTTACACATGCGGAATAAATGGGCCATAACTTTCTGGCTAATGTAAACGCCCTCAATAATTGACTTCTTGTCCCTGATTCCAGCCAATTTTCGATGCAAGCATCCTGGAGTTGATGCCAGGTTTTATCCATTTCTTTTACACCATGATGGATGATGGCCGTATATAGAAAATTATGTAGGCACCTCGTTGCTAGTTCCTGATTTCCCCTCAAGCCAGTGTTTATAAGGGTTTGTTGCTGTATAATGCGTCCTATGTAAAAATAATAAAATTGAAGATATCTCTGGATGAAGCCGCGCTACAATTGGATCCCAACTGAATTAACAGAATCTGACTTCAACGAATTTATCTTTCCGCACATTACGAATGGTAGTCGTGGTCCAA
>CANJFK010000151.1 GCA_947473535.1 Legionellaceae bacterium
TTAATATTTCACGCCCACTTAAATACTGAATCCCACGCGATCCAAAACCATTCATTGGCTTGATAATATATTGTTCATTTAATTGAACTGTTTCTCGTGAATAGGTTTCCGGTAATGGTAACTGGTGCATGAATAAAAAATCATTCAGTGATGACTTGTCACGAGCAATCGCCATGGTTGCATGATCTGGTGCGGTAGACCTTATATGATTATTTAAAAGGTCGATATTGTCCGCATAAAATAGATTTAAATCTGGATCAATTAACGGCACATATATCTCAATATGATGGTTTATCATGAGATTTAACATGTGCTCATAATAATTCGGATCAGCTATGGGGGGAACTTGAAAATAATAGTCAGCAATGGTGGATGACGGAATTAAATAGCTTGGATTAGTGTCACAAGCATAAACAACATAATCATTTGAAAAATGGTGTTTTATTATTTGAATGAGATGCCAAGCACTTGCTGTTCCAGCGGCTGAAATTAGTATATTTTTTCTCATTGTATGCCTTATTAACGTCAAAAACCCGCAGATTGTGACTGCGCGCAGCATCAATCTTCTTTGTATGGTTTCAATTGTAACATGATCGCAACCATTCCTCATACTTCCCTCTGGAGGCCTGTGAAACGGTACTAGTATGTTTCCGCAACACATGATAAATTTATGCGCATTACTACAAAAGGCTTCTATGTTGCGTCACTTGCTTGAGCTCCGCCAACGTGTACTCTATGTGTTCGGTTTCTTTGCCGCTTTATTTATATTGTTTTTTTTTCTTGCCCCTCATTTATTCCACAATCTGATGTGGCCTTTATTGCAAGCGCTTCCTGCCGATGACGCGTTAATCGCAACACAAATCACGGCCCCTTTATTTGTACCCATCACACTGGCAGCCGATGCTGCGATGCTGTGCACGGCGCCGTTTGCTTTGTTGCATGCTTGGCGATTTGCGGTTCCTGGGCTATACCAGCACGAGCGGCGTTTGTTACGTTGGGCAATAGTGGGTAGCGTATTGCTGTTTTGTGCGGGTATTCTATTTTGCTTTTATTTGGTCTTGCCCTACATGTTCCAATTTTTTGCTCATGCTGTGCCGGACGGTGTGCGATTGATGCCAGACATGGCGTCTGCCGCGGATTTCATTACCCGAATGTTGTTAATTTTTGGTTTTTGTTTTCAAATCCCACTTGTCTGTGTCGTTTTAGTCCGGCTACAACTACTCAATATCGCCACGCTAAAAAGGGTACGACCCTATATTATTGTCGCAGCATTCACGATAGGGATGCTGTTAACGCCGCCGGATGTTTTATCGCAAGTTATGTTGGCGGTACCGTTATGCATACTCTATGAGTTGGGTATTTTTATAGCGTGGATGTTGCAAAAAACACGTACACAGAATGACGCGCACTCCATTTGACAATAAAGCCAACATAACATATCCACAACCTGGGGTAACATCAAAACAAAAGTGAGGACTTGTATATAAAAGAATATCCGGCGGTGGTAGTATCGTGTCATGGATTACGTGAGTATTTTCAGTTTTATAATGATGAACGGCCTCATGTTTGCTCTGAAAATGCCCGCTTGGCGATAAAAACAGAAAACTCATCTGCGGTAAATGGATATGTTATTTAATTCATACAGTTTTATTTTAATATTTTTTCCCGTTGTGTTTGCCGGCTTTTTCATCCTCGGTCAGCAGAGTCATCGTTTAGCAGCCATTTGGCTTGTAATGTCGTCATTGGTTTTTTATGGCTTATGGGACGCCCGATATATTTTTTTACTCCTCGCGTCCATCTCATTTAACTATGGATTTGGACATTGGATAAGATTGTCCCTTCAAGACGCAAGAGAAAGGATAAAAAAACAGGCAAAATATTGTCTTATCCTAGCCATCACGATTAATCTTTGCCTGCTAGGGTATTTCAAATACGCCAATTTTTTTGCATCCAGCGTCAATCAATTATTAGGCTGTAAGACGCCTGTCATGAATATTATTTTACCCATTGGAATCTCATTTTTTACCTTCACGCAAATTGCTTTTTTAGTTGATGTTTATCGTGGCATTGTTCGTGAATATAGCTTCGTTCATTATTTGTTATTTGTAACCTATTTTCCGCACTTAATTGCTGGTCCAGTACTCCATCACAAACAAATGGTGCCTCAATTTACGGATCCAAAGACGTATGTCATGAATTCCGAGCATGTAGCGGTGGGTTTGACAATTTTTATTATTGGTTTAGCAAAAAAAGTACTCATTGCGGATAGCCTTGCTGAATGCGCAACGCCCATTTTTGATGCAGTTCGTGATGGCAGCGTGGTGATGCTTTTTGAGTCATGGATAGGTGCATTAGCTTATACACTACAAATATATTTTGATTTTTCTGGCTATTCAGATATGGCCATTGGCTTATCACTCATATTTAATATCCGCCTACCAATAAATTTTGATTCGCCTTACAAGGCCACCAGTATTATCAGCTTCTGGCGCCGTTGGCACATGACCTTATCCGCGTTTTTGCGGGATTATCTCTATATTCCTTTAGGCGGAAGCCACAAAGGGACTGCGCGGCGATTTTCTAACTTGATGGCAACCATGGTTTTGGGTGGATTATGGCATGGCGCTGGCTGGACATTCGTTGTCTGGGGCGGATTGCATGGCCTCTATTTAATGATCAATCACGCTTGGCGGGAATTGAAGGCCAACCTAGGGTGGCATGGAGACGGTCGGTTCGCTCGATTATGCGCTTGCTTGCTTACATTTTTATCCGTGGTTGTTGCGTGGGTGTTTTTCAGATCGCAGAGTTTCTCTGCGGCAATATCGCTTTTATCCGGCATGGCTGGCATGAATGGGCTAACCTTAAGTCAGTCACTACAGGCGAAGCTTGCTCCATTAATAGGGCATATTCCATTAAAAATTACATTCGATGGTCTTATGCCGATTGCTGGGCTTCATGTTGATAAGTTGTTCGGTATTATGTTTGGTTTATCGGTAGTGTGGTTTTTACCTAATGTAAGACAAATGTTGAGTAATTTTAAACCGACGTGGGAGGATATAACTGGCGTAACAACGCTCGCGCCCATGTCAAAAAACCGTATTTCACGCGTGGCAACTTGGGAGCTGACGTATGTGTCGGCCGTCGGGATTGGGATTTTGTTTTGCTATTGCATGTTTAGTTTATCCAACGTTAGCGAATTTTTATATTTTCAATTTTAAATCAATGGCACTACCTTAAGCCCCCCCTTGAAAAAGGGGGGTTGGGGGGGGTACGATCCATCAAGATTAAATTTGGTTGTGATGAAACAATGAGATTTAAAAAATCCCCCCTACCCCCCTTTTTCAAAGGGGGGATCCCTTAAGGTAGTGCCATTGAATTTTAAATATACTTTGCGTACATGAAGGGGATTAATTTGATGATGGTTAAGAATATCACCTATATTAAAATAATATTGTTTACCGCATTATCTGCGTTCATAACATTCATTGTTTTGGGTTCATCTTACGTTTATTATCGACTGGCGCATCAAGATGTAAGTAACGAGTCTAGGCTCGCCTATGTACAATTACTACCAAAAAATGTGCGAGAATCAGCAATTATTTTATTTGCTGGCAAGGTAAATAAAATAAAACATAATGATAAAACACTGGTCTGTGTATTTGGGGATTCGGAGCCATATGGATATCTTATCAAAACAAAATATGTTTTTCATAAGATTATTGCCGACTATAATAGCAACCTTGAAGGTTACAATTTTTCAGTGATAGATGGACACCTTAACGATACATTGAATGTCATGAAAATTGTTGAGGCAAGCAAGCTAATGTGCGACTTTGTTGTTTTTAATTTGACGCCTCATCATCTCAATACAAAATTAATAAATCAAAATCATGTTGTTCTCAATAAAAATAACATCGTCAGTGAACGAAATATGTTTATGAATCTGCTTACCACCAATGAGTTCTCATTTTTTAGTCATTGGTATGATTTGTTTAAAATGGATTTATTTACTACTCAGGAGCCTGCTCCCGTCGGGTTTCAAATGAGAGCCGATAAAGAATATTTTGCAAATTTAGATGAAAAAATGGCGTTTGTTAATCTTGATGCCGTGATAACACAAGCAAAAAAAATAGGCCATCATGTCATTGCTTATGCAACACCTAGTTATTATGCCGATTACAATAAATCACCCTATAATTTTGGGTGGGATACTACGTCGGCTCAAACTAATTTAGTGAATTATTGTAATCACCACACCGGCATAACATGTGTGAATTGGAGTAATAGCCTAGATAAAGCCATGTTTTTCGATTTACTTCACTTGAATAAGGATGGTCATAGAAATTTGGCGAAGCTAGTCGCTGATAAAATCAATGAAATTCAAGCCAACACCGAAACGCATTATGGCGAACATCTCGGATGAAGATGCTGAAGCAGTAAACGCGTTAGCTATTTCCCCAAGAACTAGTAGCGCTTCCGTTTAATTTGGGTGCAGTTCCTATGTAACGACATTACATTGAAGCACTTCATTCTCCCGTTGACGGGAGAAGGTGCCCGACAGGGCGGATGAGGGTAGATATAAATAGTTTGGTCGCATACACCCGGTTTTATCACCCCTCATCCGCCCCCTGTGTCAGGATAGTTGTCACCTCTAGCTAAAAATCATTAGAGGGGGCAGGAAAAGTAAAAAATGAAAATATCTATTGAAACAAAAGAAGCAA
>CANJFK010000152.1 GCA_947473535.1 Legionellaceae bacterium
TAAAACGCCCCAATTACCGCAAAAACCAAACCAAGCGCTGCAACCCAAGTCAACTGCACGTCAACGAGCGCTTTTAGCACTAGTAATTTAGTAAAAAATCCGACCGTTGGAGGCACGCCTGCCATCGAAAACATAACTATCATCATCATAAAGGCAAGCCAAGGATTACGCTTATTCAAACCTTTTAGATCATCGATTTGATCAATTTCACACCCTGAACGTGACATCAGCACGATCAAACCAAATGCAGCAGCAGACATGAGTGCGTAAACAAGAACATAATAAAGAGCTGCAGCATAGCCTGCCGTTGTCGCAGCCAAAATGCCGAACAATGCATATCCCATGTGTGAAATGGCTGAATAGGCAAACAGTCGCTTAATATTGTTTTGGGCAATGGCAAGCAGATTACCTGCGCCCGTCGATAGAAGCGCCATAATCAAAATCATTTGCTGCCATTGAACCGCTAAATCGGGCAATCCAATAGTAAGCAAACGCAGCGCCATACCTAGTGCTGCAATTTTAGGGGCTGTACTAATAAACAGCGTCACTGACGTTGGCGCACCGGCATAAACGTCCGGCGCCCACATATGAAAAGGCATGGCGGCCAATTTAAATCCAACACCCACTAAAATAAAGACCAATGCAAAGGACAGCAGCCCCGCCTGACTCTGCCAATTCAGAGCGATTACATTTGCAATATCGTGAAGATCCAGGCTGCCCGTCGCCCCATAGAGCAACGAGATACCATAAAGTAACATACCGGAGGCTATCGCGCCCATCACAAAATACTTCATGGCAGCTTCCGATGCATCGCTATTTTTCCGATTAATGGCGGTCATGGCATAGAGTGGTAATGATAGTAATTCGAGCCCAAGATAGATCGTTAAAAGCGAATGAGCGGATACAAGCGTCATCATACCCAAGGTAGAAAACAAACCAAGTACATAATAATCACCTGAGGGCATTTTGCGCTCCGTGATGTAATGCTTCGAATAGACAAAGCTTAAGAAAACGGTGACATAAATGAACAATTTCATTAATTGCGCGATGTCGTCGCTGATAAACAGCCCATTAAAAAGCGTGATATTAAATTGGCCCAGAAAAAGAAAGGTGACAATTGCTGCTACGATCAAACCACTGCATGCACAAATAAAAGCAATGGACGGGAATCGGCGACTCAGAAATAAATCAGCAAGTAGGGTGATGCACGCTGTAGCCAATACAATAATTTCTGGTATCGCCAGCTGCATATTTTCAAGTAATCCAGTCATGTTTATTTAACCTTAGAGTTTTGATTTATCCGCTTGTGCAAGTGTATAGCTAACGGTTTGATGGATATATCCCAACATCGGCTTTGGATAAACGCCCATTGCAACGACCATCAACGCCAGTAACAAATACGCACTAAGTTCATGCCCAGAAAGGTCTTTAAGTTCAGCGACTCGTTGATTTGCAACGGGTCCAAAAATAACCCGCTTATACATCCACAGGGTATACGCCGCACCAATAATTAATGTGCTCGCAGCCCAAAACGTGATCCAGAAGCCAGCCTTCATGCAACCAAGAATCACCATAAACTCACCAACAAAACCAGATGTACCTGGGAGCCCAGCATTAGCCATTGAAAATAACATAAAAAACGAAGCAAACACTGGCATCGTATTCACAATGCCGCCAAAATCCTTGACTTGCCTGGTATGCATCCGATCATAAATAAAGCCAACGCCCGCAAACATAGCGCTTGAAATAAAGGCATGTGAGATCATCACCACGATTGCGCCTTCAAGAACAAGTCCTGCGCTCTTTATGCTGCCATGATCTGCAATTGCAAAAATTGCAAAACACCCCAAGGTCACAAACCCCATGTGAGAAATGGATGAATAGGCTATTAATCGCTTCATGTCTTGTTGAATAATGGCGATCAGACCGATATACACAACCGCAATTAACGATAAAACCACAATAACGATTGCGTACTTGCTGCACGCATCAGGCACGATAGGTAAAGCAAAACGTATGAATCCATACGCACCTAACTTCAGTAAAATAGCCGCCAGAACAATGGAACCGCCTGCTGGTGCTTCCGTGTGTGCGTCAGGCAACCAGGTGTGCACTGGAAACATAGGAATTTTAATAGCAAACCCAAAGAAAAACGCCACAAAAATAAGGGTTTGTGCCGTCATGCCTAATTTTACAGCATACAACGTTTCGATATTAAACGTGCCAGCTAAATAGCCTAAATATAAAAACGAAGCCAGCATCAACACGGAGCCTAAAAAGGTATACAGAAAAAATTTAATGGCAGCATAAACTCGGTTATCAGAACCCCATATACCAATAATTAAATACATCGGGATAAGTGTTGCTTCCCAAAAGATGTAAAATACAATCGCATCCATAGCGGAAAAGACACCGACTAAAAAACCCTGCATAATCAGAAATGCTGACAAATATTGCGCAATACGTTTTTTAATACTACTCCAGGTTGCAAGGATTACGATTAAGTTGGTAAACACGCTTAAGACGATTAATAACAATGATAAGCCATCGACGCCGAGCGTATAACGAATACCTAACGCGGGCACCCAGGCAATATCTTCAACATATTGCATGCTAGCGGTGTTAATATCAAAGCCAGCCACCAAAGGAACACACATTAGCAATGTCAGCAATACCGTAAACAATGACAAATAACGCGCCACGTTTGGATTCTTATCATCACCCGTCAGAAAAATAAACACACCACTAAGAATGGGCAACCAAATCAATACATTGAGCAAATGATGCATACTCTACCCCAGCAACAACCAACAAAGGAAACCTAATAATCCAAACACCATCACGGAGATGTAATGATATAGATACCCACTTTGAATAACCCGACTTTTCAGCGCAAGCCATATGACGGTTCGCCCCGTACCATTGACAAGCAAACCATCAATCAGCGTTTGATCGCCGACTCGATAAAAGAAACGTCCAATCGCTTTGGAACCGCGAACAATTACAAGATCATTAAATGAATCAAAACCATATTTATTCAACAACAAGCGGTAGGGCCAGGACAATGCCTTCGCTAAAAAGGCAGGGATTTCTGGTAAAGCAATATAAGCGACCCATGCCAGGAAAATACCGGCCATTGTAATCCAAAACACCAATGAATCAACCGCATGGAGCATGGAATGCCAAGGTGAAACCACCTCTTCCGATAACGCCATTAAAACATTATGCTGCGGCAATACAAAAATGGACTGACTGAGTAAAGCAGGCTTTGCAAAAAGTATTGGCATGTACAACACGTATCCTAAAATAACCGAAGGGACAGCCAAGACAACCAAGGGTAGCCAAATAACCCAAGGTGACTCGTGCACATGGGACAAGGTATGTTCATCCATCCTAGGCTGGCCATGAAACGTCATAAAGAACGATCGGAAAGTATATAAGGCAGTCACCATGGCACCCAGCGCCACACAAAAGTAGGCATAGGCACTACCGGGCGTTGTTGACAATTTTGCTGCTTCAATAATCGTATCCTTAGAATAAAAACCAGCAAACGGAGGAACGGCGCACAACGCGAGACAACCAATTAAAAACGTAACATAGGTAATGGGCATTTTTCGCCATAATCCACCCATTTTCCGCATATCTTGTTCGTGATGCATGCCGACAATAACTGAACCTGCGCCTAAAAACAGTAAGGCTTTAAAGCAGGCATGGGTCAAAAGATGGAAAATACCTGCGCTATAAGCCGAGGCACCCATAGCGACCATCATGTAGCCAAGTTGTGATAAGGTAGAATAAGCGATAACACGCTTAATATCATTCATCACGAGAGCTAAAATTCCGGTAAACAACGCGCCAGTTGCCCCAATCACCAGAACCACACTCAACGCGGTAGTGGATAATTCAATAAGTGGTGATATTCGTGCCACCATGAACACACCCGCCGTGACCATGGTCGCCGCATGGATGAGTGCCGAAATTGGCGTTGGGCCTTCCATCGATTCTGGCAACCACACGTGCAAGGGAACTTGAGCTGATTTACCCATGGCCCCCACAAACAATAGCAAGCACATCACGGTCATCACTGACCAACTATGTCCGCTAAATAGCACAATCGTTTCGTTAGCAATTGCAGGTGCGCTTTTAAACACCGCCGCGTAATCAAGGCTGCCAGCATACGCTAAAACCATGGCAATACCTAAAACGAAGCCAAAATCGCCAACGCGATTCACAACGAACGCCTTCAAACCACCCTGAATAGCAGATTCTTTTTGATACCAAAAACCAATCAACAAGTAGGAAACCAAGCCAACACCTTCCCACCCAAAAAACAATTGCAGAAAATTATTTGCCGTCACCAACATCAACATCATAAACGTAAACATCGATATATAGCTAAAAAAACGTTGGTATCCATCATCTTCCGCCATGTAACCTATGCTATATATATGCACAAGTAACGACACGAACGTGACAATAACCAGCATCACAACAGTCAGCGGGTCAATCAAAAATCCAATATGAAACGCATAAGGAAAGAGATCGCCACCTGTAGCCCATGCATATAAATTGCTATTTAAAACAGGCTCACTCCCTGCCAAAATAACCCATGCCACATAAATAGACAGTAAAAAAGAAAGCCCTACACCTGCAATGGTTACACTGTGTGCACCGACACGGCCGACTTGTTTACGAAAAATACCGGCAACCACACA
>CANJFK010000153.1 GCA_947473535.1 Legionellaceae bacterium
GAGGAAAATACAAAATAAGCGTGAAAAATGCTGTCAAGCACTTTTGAAAAAAAATCAAAAATCATATGTTATATGTCTGGTTGTTGCTTCGATTCCTCATCGTTCACCCCTGTTTGACACGCAGTGGCTAATAGGGGTGAGTAGTTACCCCAAAACAATAATTGATTTTACAATCAATGCGTCATTTGGATCATGAGTAATATCCATCACAAATGATTTATCAATTTTTAGTGTAGTAATAGGTAGCCTTTTTAAATGACTTAAGGATGAGTATCCCGTACCAAAATCATCGAGCGAAATACCTATTTTCAATGCCGATATGTCGTGAATGGTTTTCTCAATAACCATTGAAACACTCATAGCGGTCGATTCGGTTAATTCAAACTCTATTAATCGCGCAGGAAAACGGGTCTCATCCAAAATACCTATAATGACGTCCATCAAATCTAACTGTAGAAGCTGTTGCGATGAAATATTAACCAATAATTTAAATTTTTTATAACCACTTTTGTACCAAATACTCGCTTGTTCATAGATGCAATTCAAGGCCCAATTTCCTATGCTTCTGATTAGCCCCGTTTCTTCAGCCAGTGGAATAAAAATCTCAGGCTCGATCAAACCAAATTTTGGGTGTTTCCAACGCATTAATGCTTCCATGCCAACCATTTTTCTTGTTCGTAAGTGAAATACAGGTTGGTAGCATATAAACAGCTCCTTATTCTCCAACGCGAAACGTAGCGCATTTTCTAAAAAAAAGCGTTCATTACGTTTTACTTGCAAACTATCCATATAATGCTGAAAATTATTTCGACCAAAATCCTTTGCATAATACATGGCTATATCAGCGTGCTGGGCAAGTATTTCAGGATTGTTACCACACGTTGGATAACACGCAATTCCAATGCTGCAGGTGATATGCACGTATTGGCCGTTCAAACAAAAATCAGCGTTAAATACATCTAATATTTTTTGTGCTACGTAACCGGCCTCTCGGGGATGATTTATTTTACTGAGGATAATCGCAAATTCATCGCCACCCAAACGCGCCAGAAAATCATGTTTTCGTAGGCAGCATTTAATGCGACTAGCAGCCTCCTTTAAGAGCATATCGCCAATCTGGTGACCAAAATGGTCATTGACATCTTTAAAATGATCTAAATCCAAAAAAAGGAGCGCTAATTTAGCGTGATAACGTTTGGCGTAGGCGATTTGCAATCCAATCGCCTTGCTAAATTGCAAGCGATTATCCATGCCGGTTAATATGTCGGTTGATGATAACACACTGAGTTTACACGAAATTTCGTATAATTTTTTTTGCGTATCGGCAATGCGTTGCATTGCTTTTATTTTTGCAGCCAAGGTAATCTGACTGACAGGTTTCATTAAATAATCATCGCCGCCTGCATCAACTCCCTGTGAAATGCTATCATCATCGATGGACGCGCTAAGAAAAATAATGGGGATCCAATTTTCTGAATGAATTTTACGCAACTCTTTCGCGCACTCAAAACCACCCATCGTTGGCATCACAACGTCTAAAATAACAAAATCTGGCCGCACTTTAACAAATAACTCAATGGCTTGCTCACCGGTTGCGGCACCCACCACTTCATGCCCTAAATCACGGAGAGACGCCGTGAGAATTGCCAGTCCTGTTTTGGAGTCATCGGCAACTAGAATTCTCATACCGTGTCCTAAAAAACCAACATCATACCTACAAGTATAGGATATTATTTAATAAGCCACTGACCCGCATAGCATTTACTTAAGAGTTTTTGAATAATAACACCACGCAGCCTGGATGGAACGCAGTGTAAACCAGGAGGTTCGGAGCGTTGAAATCCCGGGTTACGGCTGCGCCTTCACCCAGGCTACGACAGTGATTTAGCCTTATTAATCCAAAACGCTGGCCAAGTCTAACCACTCCTCCTCGGCAAGGTTTAACTGCCGCAAAATGGTAGCACGACGCTCAAGTAGTTCAGTTAATTTTTCACGCTGCGTTTCATCGTATAGCGCAGGCTCAGCCAATTTAATTTCAAGTTCAACCATTGCTTGCTGATGCTGATCAAGCACTTGCTCAAGTTTTTTTAATCGATTTTGCAAACCGCGTTTTTCTCGATATTGGTTCGTTACAGACGCAGGCGAAACGTCTTTTGTGGTATTTTCTTTTGTTTGTAACCATTGATAATAATCATCTAAATCACCATCGAATGCCTGCACTCGCTGTTGAAAAACCAAGTAAAAATTATCAACCGTGGTCCGTAATAAATGCCTATCATGTGAAATCAAGATGAGCGCACCCTCATAACTCTGTAAGGCAATTTCAATGGCTGCACGCATGCTTAAGTCAAGGTGGTTGGTTGGCTCATCAAGCAAGAGCAAATTTGGTTTTTGCCAAACGAGCTTCGCCAGTGCAAGGCGAGCTTTTTCACCGCCTGAAAAATGTTGAATAGTATGGGTTGCCATATCACCAATAAAATTAAATCCACCCAAATAATCACGAATCGTTTGCTCTTTAACATCAGGTGAAAGCAATTGAATGGTTTGAATGGGACTTAATGCACAATCCAATTGCTCCAGCTGATGTTGTGCATAATAACCAATTTTTAGATGCGGTGAACGATGGATGATGCCTGACAAGGGTGACAATGATCCCGTTAACGTTTTAATTAACGTTGATTTACCTTCACCATTAGGCCCTAGCAAGGCAAGTCTGTCGCCTGGACTCACGATCAAATTCAACTGTTTTAATATAGGTGCATCGTGTTGATATCCGGCCGAGACTTGGTCACAAGTAAGCAATGGATTGCCTGCGCGCGGGCAAGGAAAAAACGCAAATGAAAACAGCGAGTCAATCTGCGCTTGCGCAACAATATCCATTTTAGACACCGCATTCAGACGACTTTGGGCTTGCTTGGCTTTGGATGCTTTGGCACGAAAGCGCTGGACATACGCCATCATATGAGTGATTTTCTGCTGCTGCTTTTCATAGGTCATTTGTTGTAAAGCTAGCTGTTGAGCACGTGTTTGCTCAAAACGGCTGTAATTACCGGTGTATAGCATCATCTTTTGTTGTTCAATATGCAAAATATGCGTAACAAACGCATCGAGAAACTCGCGATCATGCGAAATCAGAATCACACTACTTGGGCATTGTTTTAACCATTTTTCCAGCCAGAAAATGGCTTCCATATCTAAATGATTGGTGGGCTCATCAAGCAACAATAACTCAGCAGGTTTCATCAAGCAACGCGCCAAGCTCAAACGCATCCGCCATCCACCCGAAAAACTGTTGACGTCTGCTTGCTGCCCTTCGAAGGAAAATCCAAGCCCTGCAAGAATGGTAGCAGCCTGAGCAGGTTTACTATAGCCTGCCGTTTGATTTAACAGCTCATGACAGACCAACACATCCGCATCATCACCGATTTGTTCAGCATGCCTTAACCGCTGTTGCAAGGCCTGATAGTCTTCATCGCCTGCCAACACAAAGTCAATTGCCCGCTCGGTACTATCAGGCAATTGCTGCGAAAGATGACTTATTCGAAGATGAGGATTAAGTAAACAATCACCGGTATCGGCGATAAGTTGCCCGAGAATTAGGCTAAATAAACTGGATTTCCCACAACCATTATTACCCACTAAACCAATCTTTTGCTTCTCATAAAGACTAACGCTCGCGCACGACAATAACGTTTTAGTGCCACGAGAAAGCGTGATTTGACGAAGAGTTAACATAGTTTACTTGCAATCCAACGAGGTATTGCCGCGATTTTAACACAATTTCACACAGGGCGAGAGCGTCAATTTTTTTGAGAACAATCCCCTCAGCACGTCATCCTGAACGCAGTGATCGCCTGGCATTGGCACAATGCCTCATGTCGGGGTGAGCAGATACGTTCTATGCCCACATCACATTGCATTCTTGTTTCACTGCCGCCTGCAATAATGCCATCAAAGGCACTGCTCGATGCACTAGACTTACCGGTGGCTCATCTTCATCATCAGGCAATGGCCGTGGTGCTTGTGGTGTTCGCTTTGTTTGTTCCATTGCTTTTTGTAAATTGGATAATGCGGTGGGAACGTCTTCGGCCAAAATTGCACCAGGCACGGTGCCGCTTTGTCCCATCATGATTAACAATTGTTTTGCAACATCACCAAACAAAGTAATGTTTTCATACGCATCGCAGGAGAATGTAACCAGCATAATGGTCTCTATTCGTTAGATAATAGAGACCATTCTAAGCATAATCTAGGTTTCGTCAATACCTTGCCGCGGACTCAACAACTATAATACCGCCGCGTTGCCGTATTCATCGTCTAGCTCAGCACCTAGATCATCCTCTTCATTAGGCGCTCCACCAGCAAGATATACGCCTGCTTGATATACACCGGATCCAATGGTCATCAACGTTCGCATAGTCAATGACAACGCATTGGATATCAGTTCCGCGTAGAACAAAAAGTCATATACAAAAATACTAACGATCGATGTAAGGCATTTAAACGCATGATCACCCGCATTGTCAAAATCCAGGGTTACCAAGTGAATGAGTGTTAAGCCTAATTCATATAACCAAGCGCCAGAGTGGTACCAGGATAAGAAATAACAAGTTAATGGTTTGATAAACAATGCTTGCACATCATTTCTTAGGTCTTCGCCGGATTGAAATGGCGTTAGAAATGTCACATTACCA
>CANJFK010000154.1 GCA_947473535.1 Legionellaceae bacterium
CTGAGCATCAAATTGAAGCGCGGAGAGATTTTCCAGTTGTTTTGGCACATCAGGATGATAATCAGGCAACAACTTAATCAAGTCGCTCACACGAAGAATTAAATTGTAAAATAGACTACGATAATTTCGCAGATCGATGTTCATCGTTTCAGTTTGTTCAATATAACCTGCGAGCATTTCCTGAACTTCACGCTGTTGCTCGTCAGTTATTGTTTTTAATTTTTTCGGTAACCCGAGAGCGACTTCTGAGAGGGCCCCCTGACTTTCGGAAATAAGTTTTTGATGGCTAAATTCCAACTCATCAAATTCTTCACCCATGGCAACGAGGCTGAGGCGTTCCTGCTCCAAATCTTCACGCGTCACCATGCCCGGCGATTCAGGATCTTTACTGCTTTCACCTGATAATAAATAATCAACAAATAATTTCTGTGCGTAAACCTGATAATCCCTGGCCTGCCCAAGAATAATACCATTAAAAACGTTTTTTAGGGGAATACGTAATAACAAGAAAGACAAACTCTGTGGATTATTGATTGCCGCAACAAGTTCATCAGGATTCAATTGTATTTTAAACTTTGCAAGGATACGTTCAGCAGTAACCAAACCGTAGGTTGAAAGCCACGTTGACGAATCTTTTTTCGTTGATAGTTGATCCATAACTCATCCCAATATGGGATGGGGTATTCACGCGCCGCGAGAATAACCCATCCTATAAAATCATTCCGTATTTAGGGCCCACCCATGCCACCAGGCGTGGGCGCTTCTGGTTTTTCATCCAACGCCTCAAACACGAGGTCAAACCGCGTATTCATAAAGGCGTTCATTCCATAAACAGGATCATCACGCAACTGAAGAAAATCCTCTCGCTTTAATTTGTTACCTGTTGCTCCCTCAGTCACATCATAGGCACCATCAGCGCGCTTACTCAATTGATATTTATTATTATTTGTCGTTTTAATCCAGGCAGCCACACCAGCCTCAAAAAACTCCTCTTGCTCTGGTGTAATTGGCTTGCCATCGGTACGGCGTAGATTACCACCAAGCGAGTGCACGGCTAGCGTACCATTTGGATTTAGATCCACAAAATATTGCAGCCCGGGCACTGTCCCTTCAGGTATATTACCCACAATACTATTAATCTTGTTACCTGCAGCGTCGAATAACGGGCTTAACATATGGTACTCAATACGATCGACTATGGGGAGAAATAGTTTACCAAGCACAGTGCCAATTGGATTTGCTGCAAAAACCATATCCGCAATCATGATGACACCAGGCGTCATCGAGTTCATCACTGACGCGAAATTTTCATATCCTGCTGCAGACTTTTTAAGCACCTCAGCACACCAATCATTAAGCGTTTTTGCATTTTTCAAAACCTCTTGGGAAGCCTTGGATTTAGCTTCATCCCGTTTGTCTTGTTTCATATTCCATACACTATCGCGAGCTCGCTGCTGCGTTTTGCGTATTTCATCAAGCATCGCTTCCTTATCCGCCATCGATTTTTTAAGTTGCTCATCCTTTTCTATCTTGTCTCTACTCATCTCGCTCTCCGGAAATAAGGTCGTAATAAAAACTCATTGGTTTATCATAGCACAAAATGTGCGGGCTGTCATCCCAATCACTCAGCACATATTGCCGATACTGCGTACCATTATAATCATGCGTTGTTAGTCCAGGCTTATGTGTATGCCCATGGATCACAACCTTAACTTGCAACTGATCCATATGACTTAACATGCACAACGGTACAACATCCATTTGTGATAACGATTTACGACGATTGGCTTGGCTATGCTGCCGTACCTTATTCACTAATCGATTACGTAAAGCATAAGAAAGACGCAAGAAAAACCACGGAAAAATACGATTGCGAGTTAAGCGACGCAACCATTGATGGCCTTTATCCTGTGTGCAATAACGATCACCATGCACAAGCAAAATGCGCTCATTATTCAAGGTGATGATCATGGGTTCAACTAATCGTTTGACACAAGCCAATGCCAAAAAATGATCGCCCAATAAAAAATCTCGATTACCAGGCATAAAATAAAGTGTCACGCCCTGCGCTGCTAACCATGCCAATTGTTTTGCAATCGATGCACTCCATTCATCCAACGCATCATCACCAGGCCAAACATGAAAAAAATCACCCAGGATATAAACAGACTGCGTGTTTAATGCCGCCCATTTAATAAATTGATAAAAACGACTTGTAATGACCGATTCATCAGGATGAAGATGAAGATCAGATATAAAAACAGCGTCAAGCATTTATATAGGCTCTATCTGAATACGATCATCCTGAAGAAAAATTTGACAAGGTCCCTCTTGTGGCACAATCACATCACTTAAACAATAAAACCCAGCGATAGATACAAGTTCGGCATCCAATGATTGGCAAAAAATGCGCGCTTGCTTATCCCCAGCAATACCAGCGAGGGCTCGCCCACGCAGTGCGCCATAAACATGAATGTTACCATCGGCTAACAATTCAGCACCATGACTGACGGCAGCCGTGATCACTAAATCACCGCCTTTGCTTACTACTTGTTGACCAGAACGCACAGGCGTGGTTAACAATTTAGTTTTAATTGTTTCAACAACCGATTTTGGTTGGACAGGTTCATGGCTTTTATTCTTCAATGCCTTATCGTGACTTGACGATGCGTTTAATATAGCCAACCCATGCGATCGCGCCAACGTATCCAGCAAAGCATTGCCTCCCTGAATACCGACAGGCACCAAACCATGCTTCCGCACGCATTGGCAAAGCATGTTCAAGTCAATTCGATCACTCAGAACAGCTGAACAATCAAGCACAACGGGCGTGTTATCAAAAAGCCGGGGAGCATGAGCCACCACGTCAACTAATTGCTGTTCAAACGCTACCCTATTTATATCGATTAATTGTATAACTGTAAGGGTATAAAGCCTACCTTTAAGTTTAAATGCCTGTTTTTTCAATAAATTATCTGCCATAACTACGATACCCATCGCTTTGTTTTTTGGTTATACTTGCGAAATCTTAACATGCCATACGACGCACGGCCACCTTAACTTGCCATGCGTATACTTAAAAATAATAATAACAGAAGGGTTGTAGCGTGGATAAATTGTGGTTGAAGCATTATCAACAAGGCGTTCCTCATGAAATCAATGTTGATGAATATGCCTCTTTAGTCGAGCTATTTAATGAATCTTGTCACAACTATAAAGACGATATTGCTTACGTCAATATGAATTGTCCCATGAGTTTTGCTGAACTTGATAAGCTTAGTGCCCAATTTGCAAACTATTTACAGCAATTAGGTTTACAAAAAGGCGCCCGCGTCGCCATTATGATGCCCAATTTATTACAATATCCAATTGCTCTCTTTGCCATTCTACGAGCCGGATTTATCGTGGTTAACACCAATCCACTCTATACTACTGACGAAGTCGTTCATCAGATGAATGACTCAGAAGCAGAAGTCATTGTGGTCATGGCCAACTTTGCCAAAACCATACAACAATCATTACCCCGATTACCCTTGTTAAAACACGTTATTATTACGCAAATGGGCGACGTATTTCCCGTTGTAAAGCGGTTACTTGTCAATGCCGTTGTTAAATACATCAAAAAAATGGTGCCCGATTTTTATATCCCTCACGCGATAACCTTCAATCAAGCATTGCAACGAGGTGAACATGGCTATTTTAACCCAGTCAAATTAAATCATGATGACGTTGCATTGATCCAATATACTGGGGGCACCACAGGTATTGCCAAAGGCGCAATGCTTACGCATGGGAACCTGGTGGCGAATGTACTGCAAGCCTCTTCTTGGATATCGCCATTAGGTATCAGCAACAAAGATATCATTGTGACTGCCTTACCGCTTTATCACATTTTTTCTCTCACCGCGAATTGCCTCACTTTTTTTAAAGCCGGTGCAAAAAATATTCTCATTACCAACCCACGCGATATTCCACAATTTATCAATCAAATAAAAAACAGTGGGTTCACCGCGTTCACCGGCGTGAACACACTATTTAATGCGCTACTGCACCATTCAAAATTTCACGAAATTAATTTTTCAAGGTTAAAGCTTACCCTGTCCGGTGGTATGGCCTTGCAAAAAAGTGTATCGACGGCGTGGCATGAAAAAACCAAATCACCCATTCTTGAAGCATACGGTTTAACGGAAACAAGTCCCGCTGTAACCATTAATCCGATGTCGCTTAAAGAATACAACGGCAGTATTGGGCTTCCTCTACCATCGACTGACATTTCAATTCGTGATGAAAACGGTAACGAAGTGGCCCTAGGCTTAACGGGCGAATTGTGCGTCCGAGGCCCTCAGGTCATGTCGGGCTACTGGAAACGTCCAGACGAAACAGCATTGGTTTTCTGGCCAGATGGTTTTTTGCGTACGGGTGATGTTGCTCGGTCCGATCAAGACGGTTTTATTTACCTTGTTGACCGAATAAAAGACATGATTCTCGTGTCCGGTTTTAATGTCTATCCAAACGAAGTGGAGCAAGTAATAAGTCAAATGCCTGGCGTACTTGAAGTCGGCGTGATTGGCGTAAGCGAGAATGATTCGGGTGAAAAAGTGAAAGCCTGTATCGTTAAACGGGATCCATCACTAACGGCACAAGACGTCATCGCTTATTCCAGAGAGCATTTAACAGCTTACAA
>CANJFK010000155.1 GCA_947473535.1 Legionellaceae bacterium
AACCTTTTGAACGCGATCCCAACTATTTTCTTGTTCAATGCTTGCAACGATCAAGTCAAATCCTTTGCTTTTATCTATCGGCACACCCCATCCATTGATGTAACATAAGCCATGCAGACGTTTGGCTTGAATATGCTGAAGCGCTTCGGCTGAGGTTAAGAAAGCATGTGCATCTTCATACAGCTCTTTCATATAACGCTCATTGCTTTGATTTGCAAAAATTTCACCACGCTGTAAAGCGTCCCTCGCTTTCGCTTCGTCTAATAAATTTTTTCCAAGAAGGTATTGCGCTGCAGCATCGTTCAACGCAGACGCTGCACGATAGCATGCCAATTTTTGCTCGCGCGCAAAGGGAAACTTTTTATTGCCCTGTAACGACTCATACAACGCCGCAAGTTGATGATACAAAGCAATTTCCTTCCTTAAGACGAGGTCGGTAGGTTGATTAAGCATTCGGTATTGCTGCATAACCTTTAAATTTTTTAATATTTTTTTAATTTTAAATCGTTTAAACCAGCACATAACAATTCCTAGGTTGGAGACGTTGAAATTGCCCATTGAAACAACTCAGATGCAATAAAAACAAGGATAACAATAACAACAATTCTCAAGATAAGGCTCTTTGATTCTTTATCACCCGTAGCTTCTGTGTTTTTTTTATAACTTTTTTTAGGAATACCATGAATTTCACTGTCGATTCGATTTGACATAATATCTGCAACTAAAACAAGAATAAGCGCAGGCAAGAAAAAAATTAAGAAAACAAGCCATGATGCAGCCACCAAGCTAAATTGATAAGTGCTTTGGAATACCGTGATCCAATTTAGAATAAATTCCGGCATACTATACCGCCAACCAAACCATAAATAAGGCAGAATATACACACTCGTAGCAAAAAGGCTCAGACTCGTAACTAAACATAAAATACCAATAATATAATGTTTATGACTGTGTTGAAAACGGTCAGGTTCCATAGTGATATTCGCTTCTTTAAAATCGTAACGATATAAATTAAAATAGCAGATCGTCTATGCATTGCCAAGTATAAGCCACGAATATATACTCCCCTGCACTTCCCTCACATGAATCGATGGGGCTAATGAATGAAACGATCTGTTTTCATGATTTCGGATGGAACGGGAATAACTGTTGAATTTTTAGGCAACAGCTTGATGACGCAATTCGAACGCATTGAATTTGAAAAACAAACCATCCCTTATGCGGATTCGGTAGAAAAGGCTGAAGCAATCGTTGTTCGTTTAAATGAGTCGTACCAAAACACGGGCACTAAACCGATTGTATTCATGACCATGGTTAACCCAGAAATAAGCAGCCTAATTTACAAAGCGAATGCCTGTATTTTTGACCTGTACAATACGTTTTTGGATCCTTTAGAACACGAGCTGGGTATAAAATCGTCCGATGCGGTAGGCCGTGCGCATGGCTTGTCCGATAGTAAAACGTATGATCGACGTATTGAAGCCGTTAATTTTGCGCTGACTTACGATGATGGTGTAAAAGTGCGTGGTTATGATCGGGCTGATATTATATTGATTGGTGTATCGCGTTGCGGAAAAACACCGAGTTGTTTATACATGGCGTTACAATTTGGTATTCTCGCCGCCAACTACCCTTTTACAGATGATGACTTATCCGATTTTCGCCTCCCCGAGTCACTCAGACCATATAAAGATAGATTATTTGGATTAACGATTGAGCCGCAACGCCTCCAACAGATCCGTACGGAACGCCGTCCTAATTCACAATACGCGTCTGCAGAGCAATGCCGACTTGAGGTCTCCGAAGTAGAGGCAATGTACCAACATGAAAACATACCGTTTATCAACTCAACGCGCTATTCAATTGAAGAAATTGCGACGAAGGTCATGTCCATTGCGGGAATAAAAAGAAAAATTTAAAAGCCCTGATTGAGAGGCCATTACCCTTGTTTGTAGATCATAATTCTTTTAGACTTGACAACATTTAAACCTCTGAGCTCAATTTCTCATGGCAATTAGTTTATTTGATTTATTTTCTATTGGCATAGGCCCGTCCAGTTCGCACACCGTTGGTCCGATGTTGGCCGCTAATGAGTTTTTACAGCAATTAAAAAAAAATACCGTTTTTGACAAAACACAACGCGTCAAAATTGAGCTCTATGGCTCATTAGCACTAACGGGTAAGGGTCATGCCACGGATAAAGCCATTTTAAATGGCTTGGAAGGAAAGTCACCTGAGTCCGTTGTACCGCAAAGCATGGTGCCTCGTATGCATGAAATTTACGCAGCAAACACCCTTTGTCTTGACGGCGAAAAAAACATCCCCTTTTATGAAGCGCGCGACTTTCTCTTTTTACAAAAAGAAATTTTACCTAAACATACAAATGGCATGCGTTTTAATGCTTATGATGCGCAAGATAACCTGTTGTTAAACCAAATATATTATTCCATTGGTGGCGGTTTTATTGTCACTGAAGAAGCCTTTGAAACATCTGAAATGACAAAATATACAGTACCCTACCCGTTTAGCACTGGTAAACAATTACTCGATCTTTGTGAAAAAAATAATCTTTCAATTGCAGAATTAATGATGGCAAATGAACTCACCTGGCGAGATGAAGAAGCGATTCATGCTGGTATTATCGGTATTGCTAACGTAATGAATGATTGCATCGACGCGGGCTGCCAGCACGAAGGTATTCTACCAGGCGGATTACATGTCAAACGACGCGCGCCGGACTTATATAAAAAATTAAATGAGAAAAAAGGCATACCCAGTATTTACGAACGTTCTGATATTATGAATCATTTAAACCTTTATGCCATGGCTGTTAACGAAGAAAATGCAGCGGGAGGACGGATTGTTACCGCGCCAACCAATGGCGCAGCGGGTATTATTCCAGCGGTACTCAGGTACTGCCAAGATGCTCATAACAAGATGGCAAAAGAAGATATTTATACTTATTTTCTTACCTCAGCTGCCATTGGTATTCTCTACAAAAAAGGTGCCTCCATTTCTGGTGCTGAAGTTGGGTGTCAAGGCGAAGTAGGTGTTGCATCGTCTATGGCCGCCGCGGGCCTGACCGCAGTATTAGGTGGTACCGTAGAACAAATTGAAAATGCAGCGGAAATTGCCATGGAACATCATTTGGGCATGACCTGTGATCCTGTTATGGGGCTAGTCCAAATTCCTTGTATTGAACGCAATGCCATGGGTTCGGTTAAAGCCGTCAATGCCTCTCGTATGGCCTTGATCGGTGATGGCCAACATAAAATTTCACTCGATAAAGTCATTAAAACGATGAAACAAACGGGCATGGATATGCAAAGCATCTACAAAGAAACATCAATGGGTGGATTGGCCGTGAACTTGCCTGAGTGCTAATTTCAAATCTGCATCAAGCACGGCGCACTTTTATACGATGATCCGAATGAGACTCTTTCAACACAAACAGCACCAAAATAAAACTTGCCAAATAACAAAGTGGCATCACCAACAGTGCTTTTTGATAGGCATTTATCGCATAAACAGGCACACCATTAACCAAATGCCAATCTGCGCTGCGGTGTAGAATGACGCCAACTAATGGTTGAAAAATAGCCCCACCAATCAGCACTGACAAATTATTAAACCCAGAAGCCGTTCCTACAAGATGCGCTGGGTTATTATCTTTTACCACAGCAAAACTGACGGTTTGGCCGCCGGCACCAAGGCCTAGGATAAAAAGAACAACATACATCCACCCCAACGGCACACCAGGCATATAAAGCAAAACCAGTGTAGCACTCAGCCCCATAACAGAACTAATGGCTAACGCCAAACGCCTATTCGAGAACCGATCACTTAACCAACCAAGCAAAGGACTTCCGATGCCTATTCCAAGCCAAATCATACTACACATACCAGAAGCAACAATCACGCCCACTTGGTATTTTTCCTGCAAATAAGGCACGCCCCACAGCGCAGCAAATACGGCAATGGGTGTCCAAATCGAAAAAGCATAAGCGCCGGTCACCCAGGTATAAGGGCGATGGCACACCTCGAGCAAGCGTCGCCATTCATCACGAAAACGATGTGCAGGTAATGATTGGGTGGATTGATGAGGAAAATCTCGAATAAAACACCACAAAAGAAGCGCAAGCAAAACACCAACACCCGCCAGGATAAAGCTAGCCTCACGCCAACCGACCTGTTCAATCAGTGCAGCCAGTGGCATTTCGCCAAAAATAGCGCCAACTGAACTCATTAGTTGTGCAATCCCGGCAAAAATAGCGAAATGTTGTGGTGGAAACCAACGAGAGAGCAAAACAAGCACGCCAATGAAAGAAAAAGCGGAGCCAATGCCTATCAAAAACCGTCCCATTGACGCCATGACAACACTGTCTGTTGACGCAAAGAAGAACGATCCAATTGCACATAAAAGTAATGCACCCGTCATTAACTTACGTGGTCCGTAGCGATCAAACAATACACCGGCAGGAAGCTGCATCGGAGCATACGCATAGAAATAGAAAGCCGAAATCACACCAAACCCTTCTGCGCTCACACGGAAGGTCTTCATCATTTGATCAGCCATCACACTCGGCGCTACTTGCAAAATAAATTCATACAGATAGAACGACGCTGCAAGAAAAAAAATACAATAAGCGGCTAACTTGCTGTGTTCCT
>CANJFK010000156.1 GCA_947473535.1 Legionellaceae bacterium
CAAGTTAGAACAACTACTTGTTGAGGTTGGCAGTAAGGTAGAGTTTACTGACGTGTTGATGCTGTCTATTGATGACAAGATCACCTGTGGTACTCCTTTTGTTGCTAATGCAATTGTTCATGCTGAAGTGCTTGAACAAGGTCGTCATAAAAAAATCAGGATCATCAAATTTCGACGTCGTAAGCATCACATGAAGCAAATGGGACATCGACAAAATTATACGCAGGTAAGAATTACTGCAATTGGCAAGTAAGAGGGTATAGAAATGGCTCATAAGAAAGCAGGCGGTAGTACGCGTAATGGACGCGATTCGAATCCAAAGTATCTCGGTGTAAAACGTTCCGGCGGTCAATTTGTTAATGCTGGTGAAATTTTAGTTCGTCAACGCGGCACTCGTTTTCATCCTGGTGAAGGTGTTGGCCTTGGGCGTGATCATACGTTATTTGCCTTGATGACTGGTTTGGTTAAGTTTGTAATCAAAGGGCCTAAAAATCGTAAATACGTTATGATTGACCCTGTTGAAATATTGACTGCCGAGTAATAATTAAATAGTCTTGTTCATCGTTTCGGCCAAAACATCGAAAAATGTCTTCCCCGCGAAGGTGGGGATTCATCTCTGCAACAAGCTGAGAGCCAGTGTGGAAATGGATTCCCGCCTTTGCGGGAAAGATAAAGTGACCGAAACGATGAACTAGGCCACTTAAATTAAGAAATTGAATGAATGACGCCTTCTTTTAGCCGTCATTGCTTTGCTGTGCTCGCAATGACGAGCTTTCCTTGGGCATTGGTTTTATACTCGATGGCGCA
This sequence comes from Legionellaceae bacterium, assembly GCA_947473535.1. Lineage (GTDB taxonomy): Bacteria > Pseudomonadota > Gammaproteobacteria > Legionellales > Legionellaceae > CANJFK01. The sequence continues at coordinate 808 of CANJFK010000156.1, forward strand.
GTGCCCCTCCAACATCCCCGATCCTCTACATAAGCTGAAGTAAACCATGAAATTCGTTGATGAAGCAATTATTAAAATAGAAGCCGGTAATGGTGGCCATGGTTGCCTTAGTTTTAGACGAGAGAAATTCATACCACGTGGCGGCCCCGATGGCGGCGATGGTGGCGATGGTGCTTGTATATACCTCGAGGCGAACAAAGATCTTAATACCCTGGTTGATTTTCGCTTTAAACGCAATTATAAAGCCGCAAATGGCCAATGTGGTATGGGCGCGGATTGTACTGGCAGGAAAGGTGACGATTTAATTATCCAGGTTCCGATAGGTACTTTGGTTTATGACATCGACTCCGGTGAATTGATAGGCGATATTCGTCTCGCCGGTGAGCGTGTATTAGTCGCCCAAGGTGGATTTCATGGCTTGGGAAATGCCCGTTATAAAAGCAGCATTAATCGAGCGCCCAGACAAACCAGCCAAGGTACACCGGGAGAGGCTCGGCACATTCGCCTTGAGTTGCGTGTATTAGCAGATGTCGGCTTGCTTGGGTTGCCTAATGCGGGCAAATCAACGTTGATTCGTGCAGTTTCCAGCGCCAAACCCAAAGTGGCTGATTATCCATTTACAACACTACACCCAGGACTTGGGGTAGTGAGCGTTGAAGAACATAAAAGTTTTGTCATGGCGGATATTCCAGGCTTAATTGAAGGCGCTTCAACTGGTGCGGGACTTGGCCATCGATTCCTCAAACATTTATCTCGTACCTGTGTATTATTGCATGTCATTGATGTCGCGCCATTAGACGAGAGTGATCCTGTCGAATCGGCTAAAATTATCATCAATGAACTAGCAGCCTACAACCCCGATTTATTAGATAAACCGCGCTGGTTGGTCTTGAACAAAATAGACATGATTCCTGATGAGGACATTCGAGCACAAACGATAAAACAGATCATCGACGGTTTACAATGGAGCGGCAAGGTCTTCACCATATCAGCCATTCGCGCTGAAGGGACCAAACCACTATGCTACGCTTTGATGCAATTGATTGATGAGATGAAACAAGCGGAAGCTTAGCCATTCGGCGGCGTAATGCACCACAAAAGGGCTATAATAAGGAAGTTGATGTGCCTCAGTGCCATGATCGCCGTCATAATGATAGCTGATTACCGCTTGTGTGGTTCCCTGCCCTAATTGTTGTAGCCAAAATTCCTGAAGACCCGTTAAATGGAAATGAAATCTACTTTGTGGACGCTCATGGAACGTTAACCAGTGATAATTGCTTGGTTGTTGCAACAGTGTTTGTAAAATACCACCCGTTGCATCATCGAGAATAACGATTGGTTGTTGAAGTTGCTCGATTCTCAAGCGCAAGCGTTCAGATGCTTTCAGCGAGGGCGAAGCAATAATATGTGGCGCAATCAATGGCTCAACGATGTGTTTAACTACATCGGCTAGCGCGGCAATACACCGCACTTTAAACTCAAGGTAAGGCGTTTCCAGCCGATACCCTGTTTCACAATCCACCCCGGCCAGTGCGCCATCTAATGTAGCGGAAATCGAACCCTCAGCAACCCCAAACAGCCGCCATTTGAGTAACTGCTTTTCACTATGCTGAGTCTGTTGCAAAATAGGCACAATATGCTCATTGAACATCGACAAGCATTCACTCGGTGGGCCAGGTAAGAGGATAAACAGTTTGTTGTCCTGAGTGTAATAGCAACCCATGGCCGTACCGTTCGGATTGGGTAGCAACGTAGCATTGGGTGGAAATAGCGCTTGTTGGCGATTCCCTGTATTTAAGGCTAGATTCGCACGCGTTAGCCGCGTTTGAACGTGATTTATCGCTTGCGGGAACTCAATCAACGGTATGCTTAAAAAACGAGCCAGAGCGTAGCGGGTGCGATCATCAGACGTTGGCCCCAACCCACCGATCACAATAATGATGTCGTGGTTTTGACATAGAAAACGCAGGCAATCAACCATATCTTGCTCCAGATCGCTGCACGCAATATGATGACCCAGCGTTAACCCTTCTGAGCTCAAAACATGCGCAATCGCATGGCCATTCGTATTCAGCGTGTCACCGTAGATAATTTCATCACCTGTAGCCAAAATTGCAATGGGCATAGCTTGATATCCTGTTGTGTGAATGGGAAGCATCCCTTTAACCAATGACACTACCTTAAGCCCCCCCAGTGAAAAAAGGGGGTTGGGGGGTATTTTTTACGATCCATCCTAGATTAAGTTGGATTGTAATGAAACAATGAGATTTAAAAATCCCCCCTACCCCCCTTTTTCAAAGGGGGGGGAGCCCTTAAGGTGGTGCCATTGATCCCCTTTAATCTATGATCCGTCGAGCAAGCCAATTAAACAATAGCGCTTGAATTGGCTCGGGTGTGGTATCCATGCTCTGCATACAAATAAATTTTATATTATTTTTATTATCAGCACGAGCGAGGAGAGACCGTATTTTACGTAATGAATGATAGCCCCCATTGAGCGTAATCGCCGCCAATTTATTATCAAAAACAACGTTTTTTTGATTCATCGCTACATAGTACGCTAACGAGATTGCCCAAAATTGCTGCTTATCTCGAAAAGGGTATTGTAAATTTTGAGACAATAGAACAGGGTTTTTTAAAAAAAAACGTTCCAATATTTTTTTATTAACAGGAAAAGGTACGTGGGGTAAATGGAAATAGTGTTTGTACAATCCGGCTAATTTCGCGCTGTTTTCTTCCACTGCACGATGTTCATCATGCACCACATGAGCGTGCGATTTATTTAAGAACGCGCAGGTTAACTTTTTTAAATAAAATGCCCACTTTCGCTCAGACTGCGTTTTCCAATGCCCACGAAGAACAAGTTTATCACCTCGAAAAAAATCATCGTACACGACAGGACGAACGAGCGAACAATCATCATTAAAATATATAAAACGATCGGATAAATTTTTAATGCGCCACAGGACCGATTCGATTGCCAAACTATTAAATGTAGGCAAAAAATGTTCAAATCCTAAAAAAATATCGCGATGATCGACTAATTTAAGTTTACTTTCGTAAGGCGTTCCAGCGAACTGCTGGATAATTGACGGGGTTTGATCATCGGTGACGATATGTAACGTTCGAATCCAAGGCGCAAAGCGCAAGATAGACTTTATACAACAATCAATTTCACCACACTGATTAAATCGCGTGGGAATGGCCGCAGCATGATGTTCAATGCCCATGCGGGAAAAGCAATCGACTATTTTTTGTGCATGATTTATATCATTACCGTCTACCCATGTAATTACGGCGTCAACTGGTTCCGTCATCCATTATCACTTGCGCGGTAGTAAATAAAAAACTCTTTATGGATGCCAAGCTCCTATTATCCCTTACATTAAGGAATACAAGAGATGCCTGACCCCATAAAGAGCCCATCACAACATTACTCTTGGCTTGTAGCACCATCAGTATTTGTCGTTGTCGTTGTGGTAGCAGCGGCAGGTTCTGCAGAAGTAGATGGCTGCTCTGTTGTTACCGTTGTTTCAGACTTAACGTCTGGTTGCTTTGGTGCGTTTTCACCGCAAGCAGCCAGTAACAAAGCCATTATTCCTGTTACTGCTAATAAACTTAATTTTTTCATGTTGTTGCTCCATTGTTGTTTTTATTATGTGAATCACATACCAAGTCTATCAAAATTCTGCGTGAAGTGAAGGAGTTATGCATTTATAATTTATTTTTGTCCAAATATGCTCATTTAAATGGCATTAGGAGGCGTTTTCATAAGCAATGGCTTTAAAAACTGCCCCGTATAAGAGTGTGGGCAGGCGGCAACCAGCTCAGGAGTTCCACAGGCAATGATCCGTCCTC
>CANJFK010000157.1 GCA_947473535.1 Legionellaceae bacterium
ATCCTGTGCTTCATGGCTCGCAACACGTTGCAACGTCTCTTCCCTCAGTAATAATGCCCACTCTTTCTCTGCACCAAACAACAGCGGTTGTCCGTCTTGTAAAACAACAGTACGTGCAGCACGATTCGCTTTTAATGAAAACTCATCAAATGCACCTTCATTAAAAATATGACAATCCTGATAAATTTCAACAAACGCGCAACCAGGGTGTTCATAGGCTTGCTTAAGCACCGAGGACAAATGATTGGGATCTTTATCCACGGCACGCGCTACAAAGCTTGCGCCCGCAGCCAATGCTAGCATCAACGGGTTGATCGGCTGATTCGTAACACCGTTTGGCGATGTTTTGGTTACTTGACCTTTTTGTGAGGTAGGTGAAAATTGTCCTTTGGTTAAACCGTACACTTGATTATTCACCAATAAAATTTTGAGATTCACATTTCGGCGTAAACAATGAATCAAATGATTCCCACCAATACTGAGTGCATCACCATCACCTGTAATAACCCAGACACACAAATCATCACGCAATGCCTTCAAACCGGTCGCAACCGCCAAAGCCCGTCCATGAATAGTATGAAAACCGTAGGTATTCATATAATAAGGCAACCGACCTGCACACCCAATCCCTGAGACAAATACATGCTGCTCTGGTGGCAAGCCAAGTTCTGGCAGCACTCGCTGCAAAGCCGCTAAGATGGCATAATCACCGCATCCAGGGCACCAGCGAACCTCAGTGTCGTTGGCAAAATCTTCACGCTTGTATATTGTCTTGCTCATATGTCACTTCCGTTTTAATGGCCTTAACAAGATAGCTTGTGCTGAATGGTTGCCCATTGCACTGGCTAATAGATTTAGCATCAACTAAATACCGTGAACGCAATACCTGGCATAATTGACCAGAATTCAATTCCGCTACTAAGACGTGTTTAAACGAACCCAATAGTTTACCTAATCCATCAGGTAAGGGGTTTAAATGACGCAAGTGTATCAATGCAACGGAAATATTTTCCATCTGACACTGCGTGAGTGCTGATTTAAGGCTACCGTAAGTACTCCCCCATCCAACCAACAAGACATCAGCTGTTTCATCACCTTCGGTCAACAATTCCGGATAGTCTCGGGCAATGCCCGCTATTTTTTGAGCACGAATATTAACCATTTTTTGATGGTTATCAGCATCATAACTTACTCGCCCCTCATCCCCTTGTTTTTCTAATCCACCTAACTGATGAATAAACCCAGGCGTACCGGGTACATTCCAGCTTCGACTTAAAAATTCATCACGCTGATAAGGCTTAGGGTATTTGTTAAAGTCGATCGCCGGGATATCAAACTCTTCAATAGCGGGTATCTTCCAGGGCTGAGCAGCGTTTGCCAGATAGGCATCAATTAATACAATCACAGGCGTCATGTATTTAATCGCGATACTAAATGCCTCTATAATGGTAGTAAAACAATCAGCCGGTGTTTTTGCAGCGAGTACTGGTAAAGGAGCCTCCCCATGGCGACCATAGAGCGCTTGTCGTAAATCACTTTGTCCTGTCTTGGTGGGCATGCCAGTGGACGCACCGGCGCGCATGACATCCACCAAAACTAAAGGCAACTCACTCACAACAGCTAAACCTAAACTTTCACTTTTTAAATCCAACCCTGGACCTGACGTGCAGGTCAATGCCAGACACCCGCCAAACGCCGCGCCTATGCAGGCGCAAATAGCCGCAATTTCATCCTCGGCTTGTAATAGCTGCACGCCATAGTCGAGCAATTTGGCGCATTCTTGTAAAATGGCGGATGATGGCGTAATTGGATAACCTGAAACCAGTAACGGTGTGCGTGTACTAACAGCGATGGTTGCAATCGCTAGTGCAATGCCTTCAACACCTGTTATTTGTCGATAATCGCCCGTGGGACGATTCACTTGTCCTAACATGTATTGGCGACGCGTAAGCTCTAACGTCATTGCATAATTGTACCCAGCAAGCAACGCTTGCTCATTCGCTTTCGCAATGATTGCATTGGCTTTAAATTTTTTAGCAATAAAAGCCATGCAACTATTTGTTGGTAAATCAAACAACCACAGCACAAGCCCCAATACATAGAAATTTTTTGATTTTTTGGCTTGCGCGTGTGTAATATCCAATCCTTCGAGGGCTTTCAAGGTATAGGTAATCAATGGTAACGATACTACTTGATAATGCTCTGCAACATCGGACAACAATTTAGGGTCGCACCCTGCTTTCTCCCAGTCTTTGGCTTGCATGCTATCTTCATTAATAATCAGCAAACCATTTTGATTAAGATGCTCGAGTGAATTTTTCAACGCAGCGGGGTTCAACGCCACTAAAACATCCAGCGTCTCACCAGCTGTGAAAATAGCATGCTCAGCCATCGCCAATTGAAACCCAGAAACACCGGCCACCGTGCCTGCTGGCGCGCGAATTTCTGCAGGAAAATCGGGTAACGTTCGCACTTCACGGCCGGTTAACGCCGCGGTGATTGTCAGCTGCTCCCCAACTAGTTGCACACCATCACCTGAGTCACCCGTGATTCGAATAACAATCGCATCAGTCATCGACATAGCATCTCCAGCCTATTTTAGAAATTTCTAGCGCCCTGCATTAATTGCTTCATCTGTTTTACTGCTTCTTTCATGCCACAAAATAGTGCTTTAGCTACGATCGCATGACCAATGTTTAATTCATGCATCTCCTTAATACTAGCTATAGGCTTTACATTATGATAATGCAAGCCATGCCCTGCATTAACGATTATATTTAGACTAGCAGCATATTGAGCCGCTTGCCTAATTCGCTCTAATTCTTTTACACGCACAACCTCATTTGTCGCATCAGCATAGCACCCAGTATGTAATTCAATAACCGGCGCTCCAACGGCTAACGCTGCATCGATTTGTTTAACATCCGGATCGATAAACAACGACACTTCACTACCAATGGATTGCATGCGTTTCACGGCATGTGCCACTGCTTTAAAATGAGTGATGACATCTAAACCGCCTTCCGTGGTTAATTCCTCACGTTTTTCTGGTACAAGACAGGTATGTTCAGGTCGAATCTCTTCGGCAAAATCAAGCATTGCTTCAGTTACCGCTAATTCAAGGTTCATGCGTGTTTGTAATATCTCTTTAATAAGCCTGACATCTCTCGCTTGAATATGGCGCAAATCCTCTCGCATATGCAAGGTAATACCATCCGCTCCTGCATCTTCAGCATCAATAGCCGCCTGTACTGGATCAGGGTATCGCGTGCCACGTGCTTGACGTAATGTTGCAATGTGATCGATATTGACTCCGAGTAATATATCTTTTTTCATGTTTCGCCTTCTAACTTAATGTTTATACTAATTATGCGCCTAATTAGGTTAAGCCGTAAACAGTGTGGCAATATCAGTGGACCAATTTTAAATCCTTGATGGCACAGCCTATCTCCACTATGAATCTAAAACTCCTCCAATAATATCACTTGATAGGAAGGCGTTTCATAAGGATGCGCTAGCTTCAATGCAGCAACAGCACTTTTAATTTGATGCGTGTTGCATATAATATCCACTTTATATTCAGGCACTTCCTCTAATTGATCCACTACCCCAATAAATGCATTACTCCCCATTAGTGGCATAAATTGCCCTTCTCCCAATGTTTGCCATGCACAATGAGCGTAGTTTTCAACCTTACCGGCCCCCGTTGCAAATATTGCATTTTTTACGACCTCCAAGTGTGTTTTTGGAACAGTAAAACAGAGAAGATACATCAGGGCAATACTCCTTTAAATACTTGCTAAAACGTCTAATGAGCCTTTCATTTCAAGTTGTTTTTGGCAATTTTTCCAATCCGGCATAAACTGGCTCATCAGGGCATAAAAACGTTTATTATGGCTAGGCTCAAGAAGATGCACTAGCTCATGAACCAACACATATTCCAGGCAAACAAGCGGCTTTTGAATTAAGCTCAAATTAAGCCAAACACGTCTCGCTGATGTATTACAAGAGCCCCAACGTGTCTTCATGGTTTTTATTCTATACTCGTTTGCTTGAACGCCGATAATAGATTCCCATTTTTTTACTAAACCCGGTAATAAGTCTATCATTTGCTGTCTATACCAATTTTGTAATATAAACTGCTGTTCAGCAAGCGCCATCTCCGCACCCACAAAAAAATGCATGTGTTTTTCATCCAACGTGATATGACCGCGACAAACGTCTTCATGCTTTATGATCTGGTAGCATTGACCCAAAAAAAAGTGATACTCCCCCATTTGTAGCGTTGCTGGTAAAACAACGGGGCGCGCCTGCAAACGAGCTCGATGTGCTTTAATCCAGTCATGCTTATCTTGAAGATAGCTATGAATTAGCGCCAAAGGAAACTTGATGGGAGCGCTAATTTTAACTTGGCCTCGCGCATTAATCCGTAAGTTGATGTTTTTGATTCGCTTTCTTATAAGCTCAACCGTGAAATCACTCATGTCAATGAACATAAAATTTAAAATCCAAGTCAATATTTAGAAAGCATACGCTATACTGCGCGCGGTATATATACCCAAAATATACTTTCCACCTGTTTACATATCATGTGATTAGAACTACTATTTGATTAATGATCGCTTTTCAAAATCATAGGATATTAGATGAGTCATGGCGGCAA
>CANJFK010000158.1 GCA_947473535.1 Legionellaceae bacterium
AACCGGTCACGTCTGGATTATAGACGGTTCAGATGTTGCTTCAGAAAAAGCTTGGACAGAACCATCAGAGTTAGGTGGAAAGAAATACCTTAGCGCCGAAGACCATTTTGTGAATGCAATGAAAACCTATGCTGATCCGTTGTTAGTTGATACAGCAGTGAGCGCTTTTGGACCACGAGGGCTAGCCGTTGCTCTAGCCTCCAGACGAGACTTAGGATATCCGAAGGTTGATCAGGTGGATCTTACACCAGAAATCGATATTAAAGCACAAGCTACAAAAATTTATGGTGTGCTATCACCTGAGAACAAACAAAAATACTCGCCTGATAATATAGAAAACTTATTAAGTATTATTCAATCTTGCCCTGACATGGACAAATTTTTAACAAAACACGCTTATCCCCCTATACAACAATTAAATGATCATATGCTGGAGCGAGCCATTATTAGAGCAAAAAATGGTGGGTCTACTATTTTAGATATTATCGGCACAGAAACAATAAACGGACAACGTATGGTAGATCAATTTCAAATAAGGCTAAAGTCTGCTGGTCTTCCTGTTGAAAATGGGATCGTTGCAATTGCTCACTGCCCTGTGGATACATTAATAGATAGAATTAGTGCTCGCAACACAAAAGCTATTGCTGAGGGTCGAAAGGAAGATGTTAGACAAGCATTTTTTCCTTTTGACCAATATGGCGTTCTATATGAAAAAGCACCTGATTTGGCTGACCCTAAAAGGCCGATTATAGGTATAGTCATAAGACAATATATTTTAAATGCTGCACACATATTTGGCAATGGAGCAGGTGATGCCACGTCACTTTTAACCCAATTAGGTTTTACTGATGGTATAGAAAGTATATCCGTAGTTTCCAGAGTGCAAAGTAATTTGATATTGCAAACAGGGTCACGGTCTGCTCAGCAGATTGCGGAACATTTTTGCGAAAGAGCATTTGCAAAGGCCCCCAATCCAAGTACCAAGGAAATCAAAAGCTGATCGGTTAATTATTGACATATAATTGTCCGAAATGATCAATGTTGTTATATGTGGAGACGTTAGTAACTCCCCAGGTACGTCATCCTGAGCGAATCGAAGGATCTCCGATTGTACAAAACCAGGCGATCATTTGCGCAAAAAATACGCGGCCAGGGTGGCTTGTAGTTAGTTTGATGATTTGATTACCCCGGATTCCGCACCTGATTTTACGAATAAACACGGCGTTGTTGCATAAATAGGATAATTTTGAAAAAACCGTGATAATTTCAGTTACTGTTTATCTCCGTTTAAATCAGATCGTAAGCTCTCGTTTCATTAGGCTGACTAACATCACTCAGTGTCAAGTGTTTTTAATTTAAAAAGCCTGACTCATCTCCTCTTGATGCTCTTCTGTCGCTCCCTTGAAGTATTGTGCAAGGAAATCCTCATAACAATCCAGTGGCTGTTCTGCTGTGGTTAAATGAGTGTCATAAGCCTGTTGTAATTTTTTATCGAGCCTAGAACGGTGCTCGCGCTCGAGGCGTTTTTGTGCGACTTGCGTGGTTAACTGTACTCGTTGGTCGGAAATACAGGATATTTTTTGGCCAAATTCGTCGATTTTAGATTTAGGTAACGGGGCTAATGGTAACTGAACGGCATCCAATTGTTGTAGCGATTTATTGTCACAATAGGCTGTTTGAGTGTCGATATTGAAATGATAGTGAATGCAGGTTTCGAATCCATCGATGGTGACTGCAATGTTTAGCTTGAAGCCATTTGATTGATAGTAATCACTTTTTTCTACGCTCAAGCGGTTAAATAGTACCTTGCTATCGCCTGGTCGATACTCTACGATATTTTTTTCCAACTCAGTTAATAACGTTTGATACGATGTTGGTTGGTTTATTTTTGCATAAAAAGGGCTGCGTGTGATCCTTGTATTTCGTTTGAGGGTGTTGCTAAAAGCCACGGCTTCGTCGTTATACTTCAAGGTATCTACTATCAGCTGAGGCTCTGCCGGTTGAGTCGTCACTGATTTAAGCGCGGTGGTTGCGGCTTCGCTGGCCGCGCGAAACACCGTTACCGAACCTTGTTGATTCATGCTTTTTAGTTGATCAGATTGTGAAAAATAACCAACCAAATCGGTTCGTTTTTGTTGACAGTAATCTTGTAACGATTTTAAATCATGGCTCCCCAATTGATTTTTGTTTTGGGCCATTGCTTCAATTTCTCCAAAAAACGTTGTTAGGGCTTGATATTGCGTATTGATTTGGTCGATTGATGGCGTTGTGGTTTTATTTTTTGTTAATATTTTGCGGATAGTATCCAGTGGTGTTCTGTGGGGTAGTTTACTTGCAAACGCATCGAGTACATTTTTAATATCGGTAAATTCGAGATGAATCAACGCGTCTATTGTGTTTGGAGCACTTGCCGTGATGACACGTGAGCGTATTTCATCTAGATAGGTATTCAATCGGCCGTTTAAACCGGATTTAATCCAGCGATTGTTGTCTCGATCATTCATTAACATTGTTTTGCGCGCACGATTGACGCATTGTAAAATGTCCTCAGCCGATTTAGCCGTGTTTAATTGATCGATCAATTTTGCAGCCAAAACCGTTCGATCGGTGCTGACAAACGATCGAGTCCACCATTTATCTTTATAATCAGTTAATGCCGTGATCATTCGTTCTTTATAACTCGGACTCTCATCCCACCAGTTATTGAAATCGTTGTTTTTCCATTCCGTGGTATTGCTCGGCATGCTGTCATTTAATTCGCCCATAAACGTGCGCAAATAGAGCGATTTTTGGGTTTCATGTTGGCCGAGATGAATAGTAAGCGCTGCTGAATGTTGACGATGAGCGTTGCTCACGGCGTTGATTAAATGCTCGTCCTCGCTCCAAAGCGCGGTATTTGTTAGTTTTTGATACAGTCTTTTGTAATTCGTATAAGAATTACCATCGCGAAAGGCTTTATAGCGGAGAAATAAAAGCGCGCCGATGACATCTTCAACCTGCTCTTCGTCCGTTTTTACTGCTAAAAAATCATATTTTCCACGCAATAATTGCGTGTAAGTTGGTTCAGAAAGCGTTAATGCCATTTGTTTAAATTGAGCGATGGTTGTTTCACGTTTTAACAAGGTTATCTCAGGCGACGTTGTGTCTGAACCCAACGAGGCAAAATCACAATAGACTTGATCGTCAGATAACATCGGATCCAGTTTAAGTCCCTGACTTCGTTTGACGTAATGCTGAGTTAACATAGGGTGTCTTTTTTGGATTGTCTCCAAGACGTCGGCAGCCTCTATTTCCGAATCATCCGGTAACACGATTTCAACTTTGTAATGATCGCTCCAGCTTTGGAGCAGTGTCACCAAAGGGCTTGATGGCGTGGTTAGTTTATTCCATTCGGCACAGGCAAAGTCAGTGATGGTCTCCATTAATTGATCTTGGTTTTTGGGATGCGCTTGCTGGCTTTGCAATTCCTCCCAGTGCTCATCAATGCGTTGTAATAATAAATTCCAGTGTTTTAATAATAGATTACGGGTTACTTTTTTTGGTGTGTCCCCACTGCTATTGATGACCTCAATGTATTTGAAAAATTGATGATAGAGGCTATTTTTGATGTCATCAAACGATTCGCGATACGCTCGTTCAAGTACACGCGATTGATTGCGGTAGTCATTTAAATCTCGAATCGCGCCATCCAATCCTGAAACACTGGCTTCAATTTGACGTCGTTGTTGTTTAGTGTACACGTCGGCAAATTCACTGCGTTTAACAATGAGTCGCGCTTCGCCATAGTGTCCCTGGCGCGCTGCACGACCTATTTTTTGTCGTTTTGAACGTTCTAAATCCTCATTTGAATAAGGTTGTGTATCGACGTACGTTTGCATGACGTATAAATGGCTATCGTCGCCATGTATAATGTCTGTGCCGCGATCAAATACACTTGAAATTGTTATCATGCCTTGCTGGCCTGCTTTTTCTTTATAGATTTTTTCTTCGTCATTGCGTTCTTTATCGGTCGCTTGTTCACTGCTGTAATAGGCTTGTATTTCATCATATTGAGAACCATACGCTTGTCGATTCGCGTTGATAGCCAACTGAATTGCCTGTTGAATCTTTTCACCCTTGGTTTTATTTTGGCATATCAATAGGATAGGGTTACACGGGATACCACGCGCGGTTTTTGCTAAAACGCGAAGCACGTCATTTACAATCAGTTTAATATGGGCCGCTTCTTCTTGCTCTGGATAGTCCAGCGTATTCGCATTGGTTAATAGTGGTGGCAACTCCAGGCGATTTAGTGTTTTAAAGGATGGGATATCGGTAAATCGAAAGCCATATTTTGAGCGTTGCTCTTTAATTTCTTTGTTTGATCCAACCGTGCCACTCATACCAAATCGTCGTTGGTATTGATTCAGTAACAGCTTACTGTTGAGGGATGTAATGTATGATTTTTCTGGTTCAACCAGGAAATTAGCCCTTTGTTTGGTCTGTATTTCGGTACGATATTTTTCTCTAAGACGCATATGTAAAAATTGTTGAAAGGTATTACTAAATTCTGCTTGAATATTGGGTCGGCCATTGGCAAGCAAGCAAGCTTTAGAAACAGTGCCATAATTTTTATGATATATCGGTATGATCCTGA
>CANJFK010000159.1 GCA_947473535.1 Legionellaceae bacterium
CGCCGTTGTTGATAAAGAATTTGGCTTTTCATGTTCGAGCAGCTGCGTTTGCCAGTAGGCTCGTTCGTCTGGATGCTGGTTCGGATAGTCAGAAATCGCTTGAACCCATTGTCGGTAACTACTGCTCTTCGCACCCAATAATTCATTTTCATATAAACGCTTGAGATCATCGATTAAAATACGCCAAGAAACCGCATCAACAATCAAATGATGGAGAGCAAAATACAAGCGGGCGCTATTGTCCGGATACCCCGTGAGATAGCCTATTTGCCATAAAGGACCTTGTTCTAGATTAAAATCACTTTGCCAGCTAGTCAATGCGTCAGCGACTTCCTCCTCACTCAAGAACGATACATCCAACACCTTAATCGCAGGGTAACCCTCAAAAGTACCATATGCCTGCTGTGCCGAATCGTTAGGTAATGACCTGAACTGCGCGCGCAACATATCATGGTGTTGGACAAGTTTGATTAATACTTGATTCAATTGCTCCACTGATAACGCAGGAACGCGAACCAAAAACGATTGGTTCCAATGACGAGGGCATGGAACATGGAGTCCCAAAAACCACGACTGAATAGGCAACAGCGCAAACTCACCCGTTAAGAGCCCCTGTTCTGCATTTGTTTTGCGTACCTGACTCAACGTCACAACTAAACGTTCAATACTGCGATGCGTGAAAATATCGCGAACGCGACAATCAATTCCTTCGCGTTGCAAACGAGCTGAAACTTGGATACTTTGAATAGAATCGCCGCCCAGACGGAAAAAATCATCCAAAACACCAACACGCTCAAGCCCCAACACGTCTTGCCAAACCTGACAAATCGCCAACTCTAATGACGTGCGCGGTGCAATGTATATTTGCTCATTGGATTTAAATTCGGGACAAGGCAAGGCCTTTCTGTCTAATTTACCATTGATGGTTAACGGAAATTCAGGCATATGGACAAATGCACTCGGAACCATGTATTCAGGTAAATGACTTGCGAGATAGGCGCGCAAGCTGATTTCATCGATGGCTTCATCGCCCACAGAATAAGCCACTAAATGTTGGCGCTTCCCAGCCGCCGTTTCTCTTTCGTGCGCTATAACGACACTTTGTTGAATACCAGCATAAGTCGATAAAACGTGTTCAATTTCAGCAAGCTCTATCCGATGTCCATGAAGTTTGATTTGAGTATCTTTTCGTCCATAGAATACAACGTATCCAGCCGGATCCCAATAACCCAAATCACCCGTTTTATATAAACGGCCCAGTTCAGAATGGTCAACAAAATGCCGTACCGTTTTTTCTTCATTCCGCCAGTATCCTAGCGCTACCCCGTCGCCACCAATACAAATTTCACCAAGAACCCCTATCGGACAAGGACTTAATGACTCATCTAACACGTAAATCGCCTGATTAGGCATCGCACGCCCATAAGGTATCGACTCCCACTCTGGATTAAGATTGCCTACATCGTGCCATATCGACCAAATAGAGCCTTCGGTCGCACCACCAAGACTCATAACCGTTGTGGCTTCATTGTGTTGTTTTACCTGTGACGGCAGATTAAGTGGGATTAAATCCCCGCTCAGTAGCACCACTTTCAACAATGAAGGATTTTGTACAATCACGGCGTCTTGATAATCCAATAGCAATTGCATCAGTTGTGGTGCGCTATTCCAGATAGTAACGCCATGCGTATCCATGAGATCATGCCAATGCGACGGCTCTTTTGCTTTCGAGTGCATGGGCAAAATGATCCCGCCACCAGCAATCAATAGGCCAAAAATATCATAAACCGACAAGTCAAAGTGAACCTCGGAGACCGCCAACACCTTATCGTTTGCATCAACATGGAAACGTGCATTGACCGCAAGCAGCGTGTTTACAGCACTTCGATGGCAAATGCTAACGCCTTTAGGCTTACCGGTAGAACCTGACGTAAATATCACGTACGCCAAATCATCTGACTGACTGTAAACAGGCAAAGGCTTTGGCGATTCATTACAATATGGCTTGTTGTCTAACGCAATACACTGCTTGAACCGAGCAGCATAAGATGCCTGGGTTAACACCCACTGCGCCTGTGTATCGTCTAAAATATATTGAATCCGTGCTTCAGGATAGGTGGGATCGATAGGCACGTAAGCAGCGCCCGCTTTAAGAATACCGAGCATACCAATAACCATCTCAAGTGAGCGGTCAAGACAAAGCGCTATCAATGTTTCTCGCGGAAGATTGTCTTGGTATTGCTTCCGGATAAACCGCGCCAATTGATTCGATTGCGCGTTCAGTTCGCGATAGGTTAATGGTTGATTCTCATAGGTTACCGCAATATGCTCAGGCGTTCGCTTAACCTGCTCTTCAAATAATTGATGCATTGTTTTATCTTTCGGATACGCTTTATTAGTGGTATTCCAGTCGTAAACAATTTGCTGGTATTCATTCGCAGCAAGTAAACTAATCGTCTCGTGTGACTCGCTTATTTTTTCAGGTAACTGACAAAGAATAAGCTTTAGTTGGGCAAGTAGTCGTTGTGATTTTTCTTCAGTAAGGCAAGCACCTTCGTATTTCAGTTTAATCCTTACTCCGTCATTTATTTCATGAGTAATTAGCCCCAAAGGATAATCTAATTTTTCCATGGCCCCACGAAAACTGAGATTTAAAGGGTTTGTGTCCGATTCACTCGAATCCGAAACGGGATAGTTCTCAAATGCAAACAAGCTGTGAAACAATCGATTACCGTCACGTTGTAAACTTGCCAAATCCATAAAACTGTATTCGTTCAAGCCCATAACACGTTCTTCAATCAGGCGTAATTGCGCACGAACCGTCCGCGACTCGCTCCAATCGACAATGAGTGGTAGGGTGTTAATATAAAGACCCACGCTGTTTTCAATGCCAGCCACAGGAATCGCACGACCAGACACCGTCGTGCCCACGATGGTTTGCGTGTCCCGCGTGTATACCTGAATTAATTTATGCCAGGCAAACTGTATTACCACATTGAGTGTAATGCCTTCCTCGTTAATCAGCTGCTTTAATCCTTGATAATCATCGTTCTCAATCTGCATTATCGATTCACGCGACTCACTCACGGCCCTAATAGCGTCAAGATTTGTGGTTTCGCTAAGCAATGTATTTAAATCATTGACCTGATCTACGGACTGCAGCTGGGTGTCCCAATACGCCTTTGCCGCAGATTTATGTTCCGCGATATAGGTTTGGGTTCGAAGATAGGCCGTGTCAATCGTAACGGTTGGATCTCGACCTTCGCATAATGCCAGATAATAAGCATGCACTTGATTCAGAAGAATCGGCCCGCTCCAACCATCCGCAATGCTATGATGCTCACTTTTTAACAACGTATAGTGCGTGTCATCGTGTTGGATTAAGTGTAAACGCAATAGCGTCGGTTGTTGTAAATCAAACGCTTGTGCGCGGTCAAAAGCCTGTATGGTTTTGATGACTTGGTCTTTATCCGTCTCATTGCGAATATCATGAATCGTCCAGTTCAACCGTCCCGTTTTACTGATAATTTGAATAGGGGTTTCATCCCAATTAAAATAAGTGCGTAAAATAGGGTACGTCTCAATCACCAATTCCCATGCACGTTGATATGCCTTCGTGTCCATCGATTGATGGTAATCCAATAATAATTGCACACGATACGCATCATCGTCCGGTTGACTTAAAACATGGTATATAAACCCTTGCTGCAAACTGTTCGCCGGGTATATGGCTTCAATCGCTGGATCTTGTTGTTGCAATGTATCGAGTAACGTACGTGTCAATTTCACCGTATTAAAATCACTCGGCGTGTATAATTCGCGTGTCTGGCTGATGCAATGCGCAATCACTGCTTGTAAATGACGCTCAAACGACTCGGTAATTAACTGAGCGGCCTCCTCCGATATATACGTTGACACGTTAAATTGCAACGCACCGTCAACGACCATGCCGTTCATCGCTAAACGATATGGGCGGGCATTGTCATCACACGACGACTGACCAGAGCCCTCATTCACAATTTGCCAATAACCCGACGCATTATCAAATTGACCAAGGTAATTGAACGTCATGCTCGGCAAGGTTGTGCTCAAGTTAAACGCACCAAAACCCACGCCTTTGTTGGGAATCGTGCGCAGTGTTTCTTTGATGTGTTGGATGCTATCCACAAGACTCGTTTGCATAACAAGCGTCACAGGGAACATGCTCGTAAACCAACCCACCGTGCGCGATACATCCAAATGTTCGTCGATGGTTTCTCGTCCATGACCCTCTAACGTAATCGCGTGATGCGCATCACCCAGCCAATCATGTAATGTATAAGCCAATGCGGTTAACAGTAAATCGTTAATTTCCGTGTGATAAGCCCGATTCGCAATCCCGAGCAACTGCTGGGTGGTGGTTTTACCCAATGCAGCCACCGCGTAATGCGCCGTTGTTGACAACGTGTCCAATGACTCATTGTCAGGTAACTGCGCTTGCCAGTAAGCTAATTCTTCAGGATGATGACTTGGGTAATCGGATACAGCCTGAACCCATTGCCGGTAACTGCTGCTCTTTGCGCCCAATAACTCATTTGCATATAAACGTTGGACATCATCAATTAATATACGCCAGGACACCGCATCAAC
>CANJFK010000160.1 GCA_947473535.1 Legionellaceae bacterium
CTAAACTATTCATGTCCCTATGAATAGGACATTTCAATTTGATTGAAATACAAGCATAAAATGCTTTACAATGCGGTTCAACCGGATTTAAATGAAATTATTTGTACTGAATGCTCTATAATAGGAAGTATAGGTATCAACGATAGTTGAGAACGTTATGCCAAATGACCAAAGTATTATTGACGAAGCGGATATTGTAGACGATCAGGGTCGTGCCGTAGATTTAAAACCTGGAACAGGCATCCTGTCCACTGGGCATGAGACTTTTCATAATCTCCGTTTTAATGATCAGTCTATCGTTGTCAAACTGAATAAAAGAATAGATGATGGACAAAAAGCCTCCATTTTAGAAGTTGCTTTTAGTGCAATTACAAAGCTATTTATGAAACCAGGCCTTACGCCACGTCAAAATATAATGATGAAGAATGGAGGGGTTGCGGGCGTCACATCCCAAAACATGAGCAATCAAATCCAGGCGTTACTTGCTCAGGGCAAGCGTGTGTGTAAATTAAAAAACAGTTTAGGGCATAATTTGCCGCCATTTAAAAATGAAGCGGGTGAAGACATTGAACATCCTTGGGAGCCAGTAACCGAGCCGACTGAGTCTAACCATGTGTTTATGTTTCTAAATGAGCCCCCCCAGATTTTTTTTGACCAAATAATGAAATGGCGTGCAGAAAAAAAGTTGCTAGTGGATATGGATTCTCTGGCGTGTATTTTTACGGCGTCATACGCGCTTGAAGAAGACGATTTACACAAGGGAAACTTTGGTTTTTATGTGACAGAAGAGGGAGGCATGCAAAAACTCACCTTTTTTAAAATTGATCATGATTTAATGTTCAACGACAGTATTATGTCGCGACGAAATATGCGATGGGCTAATATTGCCCATACGGAGCATTCATTTAATATCACAACGAGGGATATTCGCAATTTTCCTGATTTAACTGATTCAGGAAATCATTATTGGCCAACGAGATGGCGTTTAATGACTCATGGAATCAAAGCCTATACTCGCCCAGCGGAGTTACAGGCTTTTGCTGATCTTAAAAAGGATCCGGTGTTTACTCAGGCAAAATGGTACTACTTTTTGAAATATATCCTCATGCCACGCGAGCTTATTTATGCCGCGGTAACACATCATTTGGATCCAGTAACTGATGCCAACGAAATTGCAATGATTCAAACGGCTCTGGATGAGCGCCTGACAAAATTGAGGCAAACACTCTTGTCTATGAGCGAATTTAAGGTTTATTTGAAACAGCATGATTTAGCGGCCATCGCGGATATAAAGAAGGAAATAACGCTCGCCAAGACAGATTTTGACTGCAAAATAGATCATGAGCCAATCATTGATCAAGCGTTTGATGCGTTGACGACAGCCGTGGCTCAACGGAGGCCACTATCTCGAGCGGTTCTCCTTGGTGATTATCCGTTTTCCAATCAGTATGGAACCGTCGCTTTAGACACGGCATTCGTTCATGCTCAGAGACAATTTAATAAGGCGAAGGACAATAATGATCCTACAACAGCATTTCAATACGCATGCGTTATCATCGATATCGTTAAGTGTAGGAACAAGCACGATGACTCGATAATCGTAGGCGCGGATGTTCTTCAGTTTAAAGAGCAATTTCTTTGCCCAACGCCAATCAATACGTTTGATCAATTTATTGCGGCAGTCGCCAAGATAAGACAAGCGCGCCTTCCGCTCAAACAACAAAAAAATGAAGTCATTGCTCTATTAGCGGCGTCTCGCTTGCCCATCCCTGTGCTCGAGCAAGTGAAAAAAGAAATATCAAGTAATGCATCAAATTCACCTTTGAAATTTGTCAGGCAATTACGCAGCTCGTTGTGGTTTGTAAGGGCTGTACGCGGGGCGTATGGCGCGACGAGTACGGTTGATCGGATGATGGAGATCATGTCAGACCAAACTCAACGGCTCCATCAAGCTGCAGAGAAAAAAATAGGCGGCTCTCCGCATTCATTTTGGCGTGGTGACAAAAAGGAAAAGGATAAATTGCAAGACGATGATCTGCAAGAAGATAATGTCAAGGGCTACTAACTAGACGCCATTCTTTATTATAAAACTGTCGCAAATCGTGCAACATGATTGCGGCTGGTGTTTTTTTTGCAAAATTCGATGTTACATTATCCATCCATTTCCTGTCGCTTAAACGTTGAATAATCGGAAGATAACCCTCGTCATCCGGGTACAGGGCAAATAGCCAGTCTCCTTTGATGATGGCGTATAATTTCATTGCATCGAGAGTTGCGAGTTCATTTTTTTTGATCTGAAGTTGGCCACTACGAGGATCAACGGTAAAAAACCGTTGCGCCAACACACGTGCTTTTTCTCGAGATAAAAATTGATTGGGTAACATCCCACTCTCCATAATGAACCCGCGCTCTGGCGGGTGTTCATTTGGATGGTTGATTGTTTTTAATAATGAGATGCCATCAACAGGTTGATGTTCAATTAACCCTAAAAAAGCAAGAATGGTTGGCGCAATGTCAATCAGCGCGACGCGCGTGCTGATTATTTTATGGGCCGTTACTAAGTGCTTGTGTTGATAAATTTTGAACGCAAGCAAGCAATGGTATTGCGCTGGGCTCAATAAATCGGAGCCATGGCCTGCGCTTTTTTCAAGTGTAGTCGAGGTTTTACGTTTAAAATAATCGGCAAGTTTACTCTTGCCATGCCCTTGATACGTCACGCGACTTGTGAGCCGTGAGCCGGGGGTATATAACGTTTCGCCATGATCGCTGAGTAGGATAATCAGGCTATCATCAAGATAATGGTATTGGCGTAAGGCGTGCAAAAAATGTGCGACCTGCTGGTCAGCTTGTTGAAGTGCGGTAAGGTATAATTGTCCTCGTTCCTCCATACTGTATTCATTTTTAACTTGCGCAGGCAGTGATGACGCAAACGCATAGGGCCAGTGAGGAAGCGTAAAATGTACGGCAAGAAACAGGGGTGATGCTGAATCATGAGAGGCTAATGCGTTCTGCAACGCCTGATCAAAGTATTGAGGATAGTAGGAAAAATAACTTGCGCGGTTAAGATGGTTATAAGGAAATAACCAGCGGCCAAGGGACAGATTAATAAAGAGATTGCTCAGAGGGAAATCATTGAACGTCCCCAGCAACATATCATTGACACCCAATTTAGGGCCGATAATCTGTTGAAAGCCAAATTCTTTTCCGAGACTATTAAATCGCCGATCATCCGTTGAGTAGATGGTTTGGTAACCTAGCGTTTGCAGTGTCCAAGCAATGCTTCGGTAAGATTTTACCTGTTCAGGAGATATTAAATTATAGTGCGCAAGGTGATGCTGTGGATATAAACCGGTAAGAATACTAGCCCATGCAGGGTAGGTCCGTGCCAGTGGACTAATTGTTTCTTTAAATTGTACACTATGATTAATAAATTTCGCAAGCGTGGGGGTGGTCTTTAGACTGATGGCATCAGGTGGTAGAGAATCGACGCCAATTAAAATAATATTGGCGTTTGTCTGTTTTTGATGATTCTGCGCATTGAGATGAGGGTCCTGAACGAAAATAAAGAAACTTACTGCAAAACTAACGGTAAAAAAAATAACGAGAATGTATGTTTTTTTGACGGTTGCCGCTTTGCCAACCCAAAATAAGGTATTGAGTGTTAATGCAGCGAGGGGTAGAGTTGAACCCAGCATGAGTATCGTGAGCAAACCAGGCGGTAAAACAGTAACAACAACACGGCTAAATGTGCTTAATGGGAAAAAATACCAATTACTTGTGATGATTGCAGCAATGGAAAGACACCAAATGATCACGTGCCAGCGCTTGGTCGATACGTTGTATTGCATCACGCCCCAAAGTAGCGCAACTTGTATCATGGCCAGAACAAAGTATAACCCTAAGTGCACAAACAACGTTTCTATTAGTTCCACGCAGACGGAAATGGGTAACGGTATGGCATGAATAAAACTGTTGCTTTGAGAAAAAACCCAACTGAATTGCAAGCATAGAAAGATGAAATTATAGATGGCAAAGCGATAAAACCATGAACGGTCTATCGTTAAATTATTCATAATGGCTACTATTAAGATGCCAATTATAAATATAACTAGTGACGTTGTTGATCTGTTGTAATTGCGCACGCAAAGGTGGCTTAGCGAATTCTGAAAGATGTAGAATTAAATCCCTCTCCGTTTCACCAAAATCTTCTAGATACCAATCGTAAATTTTCGACACGATTAATTTTCCATCGATAATGTGTGTACCACGTAACGAATTGATATAGATGATCGCGGCATTGTTCAGTTGCTTGTCGAGAGTATCCCCAGAATAGACTTGTTGACTTAAGTTGGCAGCACCAATGGTGCCATTGTTTAGCGCGTAATGTGTGCGGGGATCATTCCAGATTGGACGAATAATGCGATTATCGATGTCGTCTAATGAGAGGCTCTCGTTGTTAATTGTGATTAAATGGGCACCCCATGGGCCTATGCTGAATAACCCTGGTGAGATATTAATGTCTTGCATGCTGGATACTGGATAATGTTGAGCCACGGTAAGCAC
>CANJFK010000161.1 GCA_947473535.1 Legionellaceae bacterium
GATCCCCGTCTTGAATATGCTCCAGATTCATAAGGAATGGAGGAACAAAAATGTCATTATTCGTAAAGCCCATTTCTCGCTCTTCACGAACCTCCTCATGGAATTCCTTACGAATAGAGCTATTAGGAATTGATGTACTTGGTTGTGCTTGTAACACTCTGTACCTTTCGCCCTGATTGGTGGAGTATTTGGCGAGTTTCAAGGCAACTGCTTCCCCCTCTTTAAAGGATGTAGTCAATTCGGAAAGTGGGATAACACCTTCTATCTTGCGGTCTACTATGAAATGAATCAGATTTTTCTGCTTGTTGACGTGATCAATAACGCCAATCTTCTCAGGGAATATATCCCAGGTCGCACCTTCCCTCCGTGCTTCAATCACATACACTTGAAATCGGCCGTTATTATCTTGCTTACCTTTGAGCATTATGGCATCTCCGATCGTCAATCTACGAAAATCCCCTTTCGATTCTGGAATGCTCACTTCCATGGGAAAGGCAGAAGTTTTTACATAGAGTTTGCGTTTCGGCTTCGACTTACCTTCTTTGCCGGGAATCATGAACTTTTCACCAACACAAGCACTAATCCAAGGAAGCCGACTAAATAGTAGTGATTCAGCGACTGGCGCCATGGATCTGTAATAGGCCATGTTTGAAGGGGATGCCACGGTTTCCTGATACCAGGGTTGAGACGCTAATCGGGAGGCAATATCCGGTATTCGTTGACTTTCACGCTCTCTGTAGGAGATTACTCGCTCCACTTCCAGCCTGGCGGCTGCATAATCTCCGGCTTTTACCATTCGTTCAGCAAGTTTGAGCCTTACCTTCCCGGTAAACTTATCGTCATTCGAACTTAGTAAAGCTTTACAAAAGCAGCCCAAAGCCGCATCAGGATCATTCGCCGCACAAATGTCTCCAAGTAATTCCCAGGACCAATAATCGTTCATCTTGGATTTCGCGACCTCCAAACCGAAAGCCAGTGCATCGTCATTTCTACCCAATGTCAACAATACCTTGGCTTTATTCAACTTAAGCCAAATGTTGTCGTGAAAACGGTCGATGGCTTTATTAATATGGGGAAGAATGTAATTCAAATTCTGAGTATTGCCGGACTTTACAGATTCCTTACTTGCCTGTTGAATTACTTTCTCAGCCAACGAGGGATACTCTTTGCCATCGTCGCCATGAAAGCGCTCAAAATCTTCAGGGCGTAGATAGTCCAAATTCCACAAGTTCGAAAACACCAACATATTGAAGCCGTCCCCCGAAAGTTTGCTCGCAAGCTGCAAAAAAAGGGAATGAAGCAATGAAGGCTTCTCAACATCAAGCTTCAGGTAATCGTTAATATCTCGTTTAACAGTTTCAGTATTCACATTATCTCTGGCCATTAACTCCTTGCAGAGCTTGTACAACTCCCAGCCAAGGCTGGTTTGTATGTCCCTGTCGACGGAGCCACTTAGCTGCCATACTTTCTTGTAAAGATTTACAGCATCCTGATGCCGACCGAGTTTGCTCAACTCCTTCGCCTGGCTGATCAATTTCCCATGAGGATTACATAGCGACAAAACATATACAATGCTTTTTGGAAGCACGTCATCATTAGTGTCAATTTTGATCGTTTGGAGCTGCTGGCGGTAGTGGTCGAGATTCTGGTGATTACCTGCCTGAACATCCCGCTTGATAAGGTCGATCAGACACCAAGCAAATGCCTTAATATCCCAATCACTAATCTGAGGACCCTGCATCAACTCCAGAGCCATTTGATAAGCTTCATCCAAAGCCCCTTCCCGGCGTTTGGCAAAGACTTCCTTGTTAGTGATCATGCGCTTAATTCATCAGTCAACATTACCCCAACATCTCTAACCAAGCTGCCGGGCGAACAGGCCGTTATTACGGGCTGACACTTGTTAAAACGTTTCTTGCCATCAAAGAAAATGTCGTAAACGGCAACCTCGCTCCCGCGGGTAAAGTTATATCGGAGGTTCCACGGAAGCCTCACCACATTCTGAATGGCCATTCCCCGCTCCTCAGCCAGCGGCATTAACCGATGATGGAGCTCATTCAGAAAATCCTCTTCAAAGCTGAACTGGGTCAACGATACAGCGGCTGAATTGGCTACCGGCACGCCTTTCAAAGGCTCAAGCAAACCTATGACATCAGCAGCCAGCGCCGTCGGTTGGGGGGCAGACAAACTGGCTACCTTTTCTTTCCCGTTGTAAATAATGTTCACTCTGGAGGAGTCGTCACCTCTTTTGAAAAAATAAGCTTCCTGATACTGGTTATGGCCAATGACATCAATGCAGATATCAGTGTCCTTAATCAGTTCACGCACACGCCCTAACAACGCAAGCAAGAACTGCCGACTGGCTGGAATGCCAAAAGTGTTGGAGGCGTCGTCGTGGGCTGCCACCATCGTGAGGACACTTTCCAGAGGCATTTCCATGTGTACCTTTACGGGAGCTTCCACTGCAAGTTGAGCCCTAGCTCCCACCATCGCTGATGACTCATCTTTCGTAAGTTCCACAGGAAAGCCGATGCCCGGCGCCGGAACCATTTTGATGCCACTGCCGAGCTTGATATTTGGCGGATCTAGCAAATAAAGTTTCTGAGCGGTCCGCGTAATGGCCGTGTAAAACCAACGGAAATACCCTGCCGACAACTGGCTCTGGTTGGTTTTGCACTTTACAAGCACCTGGTTCCATTCACTGCCCTGAGCCTTGTGGCAGGTGATGGCGTAACCAAACTTCAGTCTCAACGCATTGAAATAGGGATCGGTCATTAACGTGTTTTTAAACTCCAAGCTTCCACGCTTAAGCCCGGTATGCCGCATACAGAAATCAAGGTACAGGGCCTTGTTTTCATCAGAAGACAAAGCGGGCTGATCACTGTAGAGCAAGTCTTCCAGAATTTTGGCCTCAAAGAACCGCGAGTTACGCTCCAGATCTTTGAAGCTAATGCGGACATGACGGAAAGCCAGAGAAATTTTTATTTCCTCAACGTCGCCCGAGTCTGCATTTTTTCGCTTCAGCGTTACGGGGTGTCGCTCGGTTTTTCCTAATACCTGCTTGATTAGTCCGAAATCACCATTGGATATAAAAAACCCATAAGCATTGCTGTTGCTGGCCGCCATTACCTTATCGCCCACTTCTACCTCTGGGCATCCCGGGAAAAAATGCTCCCGGATTCTTCGGTTATAGGCGGCAACATCCGCATTTGAATGGGCAATCACAATGGATTCGCCATTAATCTTTCCGCCACAAGACTCAAGGTAACGATCCATCAAATCGCAGTACTCAACTTTGGCAACATCCGGGTAGTCCAGATCCACAGTCAACTGATTGAAAACCCCACTCAGCAGCGCCTTCCTCAGTTTGATGGAATTACGAATAACGCCACTGTCCGCTTTCTGGCGCACAACTTCCGTCAATTCATAACTGGTAGAGCGAACACTGTGTTCCCGATACAAATAGTTAGCATCCAACGCAGGTGAAAAGCCCATCCCGACCGGTGCGAGCTGCGCGTCATCCCCAATGAAAATGACCTTTTTGCGATGATCGTTGTGGTCAAGGTTTACGAATTTGAAAAAGTCGCGCAGCAAGTAACCCGAACCAAAGCGGAAAAACTCGGCTTCACTATGCACGTCGGAAACCATGGATGCCTCGTCCACAATAAAAACCGTATCTGCAGACATTTCATTGACGGCCAGTCCCGCGTAAAACTTGTAGGTTTCTGTGCCATCCAGATCTTCGACCCGGTATTCGGCAACGTCCTTGAAGGAGTAAATTGTTTTGTGGATGGTAAAGGCCGGAGATTTGGTTTTTTCTGCAATAACCTTGGAAGCCTTACCCGTAGGTGCTGCTAAAACATAATTTCGCCCAATTGAACGGAAATATTCCGTCAGCCCCTTGGTGATAAAGGTTTTACCTGTACCGGCGTAGCCTTTTAGTAAAAAAGTACTTTCGGTATTACTAGAGAGAAACGCACTCAGGCGTTTAACAAGCTCAGCTTGGCCGTCGTTCAGAGTGTATTCGGCAAAGGCATCCTCAATACTGAATAAACGGTGGGTGCTTTCCTCATCAAGGTTTATGGTGCTCGATGCACGGGCCGCCGAATTGCGGAAGGCATCCAACCGCGCCTGATCCAAAAATATATTAAGTTCAGAAATCAACTGCTGGGCCGCCTGCTCTGCGACCTGCACTTCAGCCAGTTCCTGCTTCGCCATCTCCAGATGGCGCACCAGTTGTTCATTCGCCTCGCTGGGATCTTCAGTGGGTGCATACTGCGGTTCTAGAAGCGAGAATTCGGGATATTCTTCGTTGGTTTCCCCACTGTAGGTTTTATATAGCCATTGACCAAGCAAATAGGCTTCTTTCAGTAGCTGAAGGGCTTTCTCGGCACTGATATCGTCACCGTGAGCAGCCTTGTTACCGAGGTAACGGATGGCATGTAGTTTTTGGCGAATCGGGCTTTCAACGATTTCCTCAAAGTACGGTGCCTTGAGCTTCTCAAAAAAGCCGTCGCCAGGCTCGCTTGGCAGGTTCAGTTCGCGGTA
>CANJFK010000162.1 GCA_947473535.1 Legionellaceae bacterium
CAGCAGCCCCTCGCGTTATTGCCGAGGACATTGCTTTTCTGATGAACTCCGCACTGATGGGCGTGATCCAACATGGCACAGCGCAAGAGGCTAGCGTATTAAATCGCAAAGACATTGCCGGGAAAACAGGAACAACCAATGAACAAGTTGATGCGTGGTTTGCAGGCTATAACCCAGACCTGGTGGTCACCACGTGGGTTGGATTTGATACGCCGCATCCTCTGCATGAATACGCAGCACGGCTCGCGCTACCGATATGGATTGATTTTATGAAAATAGCCTTACGAGGCACGCCCGATCATGAGATAAAAAAACCAGACAATGTTGTGACCGTAAGGATTAATCCAAGCAACGGTTTATTAGCCAAGGCGACTCAATCCAGTGCTATTACTGAATATTTTCGTGAAGCAGACGTTCCCTCCGCCGATGAAGGACCATCGAGTGGACCTGGAAATTTCCCTGGTTCGGAGAGCCAGGAAAATTTGTTTTGATGATATCCATCAAACGACTCGTTGTGTTTTTATTTTGTTGTCTATTGATTGCTTGCCGCATTGATTTATCGCCTAGTGCCCAAGTCAATGGACTACAAAATATGCCAACCATGGCACTTGATATTAAAAAAAAACAACAACAAAAAGATATTTTTTCTCAAGGTAATTGGCCAAATAAACACTGGTGGCGAATGTATCACTCACCACAACTCAATGCATTAATTAGTGAAGCGCTGGCTAAAAATCCATCCCTTCAAGCGGTTAAGCAGCGTGTCAATGTTGCAAAACAAGAATCGGTGATTGTTGGCTCCGCACTATTCCCCTTGGTGTTTTTTAATGCGACTGATTCAGCACAGTATACCAGTAAGAATGGATTGTATCGTGTATTCAACCCCACCTTTCCTCTACACGCCTATGTCGTTGATTTATCACTTTCATTCACTTATGATTTTGATTTTTGGGGTAAAAATCATAACCTTTTTTATGCTGCACTAGGAAAAGAACGGGCACTTAGAGCAGAGGCTGCGAACGTCAAATTGATTGTCACCACCGCCCTCACTCAAGCTTATTTTGCTTATAAAACCAATGGGTTAAGAGAAAAACTTTATGAACAACTACTGTTTGTTCGCATACGTATCAATGAACTAAACCACCTGATGCTTCATAAAGGACTGTATTCTGCATTGCCTCCATTGCGTGCAGAAGAAAACGTTGAAGAAGCCAAGAAATTAGTCGCTATCATAAAGGAAGAGCGCCAAATCGACAGGCATTTAATCAATATTCTCGTTGGCCGAGGGCCCGACACGCCAATCTCAATCGATCAACCGTTAGCGGATTTACCACAAAAATTAACCATCCCCAAAACCCTGTCCCTGAATTTACTGGCTAGACGTCCAGATTTGATGGCGCAAATTTGGCGAGCGAAAGCATTGGCACACAAAGCGGGTGCGGCACAAGCGGATTTTTATCCGGACGTCAATATTATGGGTTTGGCTGGACTACAAAGTGTCGCGTGGGCAAAACTCTTCGAAACAACGAGTGGTACCGGGGTTATCCGTCCCGCTATAAGTCTGCCCATTTTTACCGCTGGCGCAATTCGCGCAAATGTCCGTGCAAAAAAATCGGCATTTGATGCAGCAATCGCTGATTACAATAAACTCGTGTTACAGAGCACACAGGAAGTCCTTGATGTACTTGCTTTTGCCAGTTCAGTTTACCAACAAAAAAAAGAACAAGTTACAATTATCAATGCAGCTGAACAGCGGTATAAATTAACAAAATTACGCGAAAAACATGGATTAGATAGTCAATTTGATACGTACTATTTACAGGAAGACGTTATTCAGAAAAAATTAACTGACATCGTATTACTCTATAATCAGTACGTTGCATCCGTTAAGCTTGTTAAATCGTTAGGAGGGGGGTACTGTCAACTAATAGTCCCATTAACGCATGAAAAAAAGCTACCCGTGGCTACAAATCAGCAACATTTATAAGGATTAGGCGGTGCCATGAGGAAAATACCACAACGTCATTATCTCATCGGAGTTGCTGTACTTCTTGTTATCATACTATTGTATTGGTTCTTCGTTTGGCGTGTACAAGTCTATACCAATGATGCTTATGTGCAAGGCAATCAAATTTATATTACGGCCTTACATGAAGGATTTGTAGAATCAATTCACACCGATGATAGTTTTCTAGTTAAAAAGGGTCAATTATTAATAAAATTGGATGAAACTGACGCGCGTATTGCCTTGGAACAGGCGAAAAAACAACTAGCTCAGGTCGTTCGTGAGGTTTGCCAAGCATTTCATAGTGTTTTTGTGCTTGAAGCAGAAATTCACATTCAACAAGCAAAACAATTGAAGGCAAAACAAGATTTAAAGCATCGTCAAGGTGTAATCGGTGCCAACGGCGTTTCTCGCGAAGACTATGAGCACGCCCAAGACGATCTGCAAGCCCGTAATGCTGCGTTAAAACGCACAGAAAACCAATATTACAAAGCACTCGCCTTTATTCAGGGCACAACGATACCCAATCATCCGTCTATCCAGGCAGCATCTCAACGTGTTCGCGATACATGGGTTCGATTGTATCGGTGCAATATCTATGCGCCTGCCGATGGTTTAGTTGCCCAACGTACGATTCAAGTCGGTATGTGGGTTAAGCCAAACAACCCGTTGATGAGTGTCATTCCTCTCGATCAAATATGGGTCAATGCAAACTACAAGGAAACGCAGTTAAAACATATACGCCTTGGTCAGCAAGCAAAAGTCACTTCTGATTTATATGGCAGTGAAACCGTTTTTCATGGCAAAATTGTTGGATTACCTGGCGGCGCGGGCAATGTGTTTTCATTACTTCCTCCTCAAAATCTGTCGGGAAACTGGATAAAGATAGTCCAAAGACTGCCCGTTCGCATTGCTCTAGATCCCAATGAGTTAAAACAACATCCACTAAGACTCGGCTTATCAATGGAGGTCAAAACCAGCATATCAACACAATCAGGTCGTTTAGTACCCTGCTCATCGAAAGGATCGCCACATTACGTCACAACAATCTTTCAACAAGAGGAAGCAGGTGATTCAGCCTTGATCGATGAGATTATTTCCGCTAATTTGGACCCAAATCTAAAACGTTATTTTTTAAAACCATACACACCACCTTACTCGACTCAATAATATGGTTCTTTACCCGTTATTACTCACTTTATTTATGGTCATGTTGAACATGACCATAACCCTGATCGGTGGCGATAATATGGTCAGTGATCTTGGTGGTAGTACGGTAATAACATCCTATGGCGTGAGCTTTTATTGCATCGGTAATGCACTAGGGGTACCACTAGGTAAACCAGGCATGACCGTCTTCAATCCTGTTCAACTCGTTATTTGTTGTTTATTATTAATGGGTGTATTTTCGCTCGGATGTGCTGTTTCCACAGACTATGTGACGTTTATTCTATTTCGCCTACTCGAAGGGTTTGTGAGTGCCCCACTTTTTTTGCTCATTACTACTTATTTTATTCCTCGTTTATCGGAAGACGATAAAAAAATAGCAAAACCCCACGTGGTTATTTGTTTTGCAATCGCCCCGTTACTGGGCGCATCCCTTGGCGGTATAGTCAGTTTTATTTATAATTGGCGCTGGCTTTTTTACTATGGAAGCCTCCTTTGTTTTCTTTTGAGTATTTATCTTGGGTATTATTTACATGCAGGTAATACATTATCTTCCGAAGAAAGACGTCGAAAAAACAACAGGATTAGGCATGATTTAAATGATCAGCGGACACTCGATAAAACGGGGTATTTTCTTTATTTTTTTAGTGTTTTATTTATTTGCGTTGCGTTAGTCATTGGGCAAGAGTTCGATTGGTTTCGATCAGCATGGATAACACACCTTTTCATAGTTGGTGGCATCAGTTTTATCGGTTTCATCATTCAAAACAACGTATCAACGCATCCCATCATTGATTTTAAATTATTCAAAAATTTATATTTCAGTATGGGTCTTGTCTATGTTGCCATGATCTTTTCAACCTATTTTGGTAGTGTCGCCATGCTCGTTTCATGGCTATATTTTGATGTCAATTATACGCCAAATTGGATTGCATTATTAGTACTCATCATGACGCTTGGGTTGGGTATTCGTTTGTTTTTGACGTTTCATACCTGCGATCCACGCATTCCTCTTGGCGTTGCTGTCGCTTGTTTGATAGCTTGCTGCTTTTACTCGTCTCAATTTAATTGGGATATCGACTTTAATCGAATTGTCATTTCACGCGTACTCATTGGACTCGTAATCGCGATATTCCTACCACCGCTTTTAAATTTAATGAAGCACCGTCTTCGAGATAGCGATTTAATTGAGTCTATCGGTATTTTCCATATCATAAGAACAATCGCATCGGCGTTAGGGATAGGTCTATACCACATCTTATGGCAGCGAAGACAAGTTTTTTATCATGAGCGATTAGGAGGCAATTTAACAACTTTTTCAGAATTAACACGACAATTTATTGAGCATGCCAAGCAATTGAATCTATCGAGCGA
>CANJFK010000163.1 GCA_947473535.1 Legionellaceae bacterium
AACGTATTGTTTCGATAATCATTTGCGAATTTTTGAGGCAAATAGACACCATGAAAAAAAGCAGCCATCCGATTTTCTAAATGATGCCCTCCGTAATATTCCCATCCATACTCTTTTTCTAGGAACGCTCGTGCGTCCTCTTTCGAATAATGAACATACCATAATGGTCTAATTTTTTTAATTCTTAAAATGGCTGTCCACCACAACATTCGTTGAAATGTCATTAATGGGTAGGTTTTCATGGGAAGCCGACCAAACAATGAATGGATTGATTTGATATAACGCCCATCAAAATAATTTCGACCCAGAGGGGTTATACCTTCGGTAATAAATGAGTGGCCTTCCAAGACATATTTAACACCGAATTTATTGGCCGCTCGATACATCGTTTCAGCAAGCGCCAAATCCGTCGAGGCTTCAATTTCCGCGACATTTGCCATAAAAAAAGAACGGAAAATATCATCCGCTTCTTTGTTGTCAATGACGTGCGTATACAAGTCAATATTAAGAGCACTCAGCACTTTACGTATATTTTCAGTGGCTATCGATGAATTCCACGTATTATCATAGTGCACTGCTAAAGGTCTTAAGCCATGATTCTTAGCTAAATAAAGCATGTAAGAGGAATCAACACCGCCACTTACACCGACTATACAGTCATATTTTTTGCCCTTGCCTGCTTTTTTTATTTCATGAATAATTTTTTCAAATGCTTTTTCGCCTTTCTCATTACCCGTACCATAATCTACTTTAAGCGATTCAATTTGGCGGCAATAATTGCAAACCCCACTCTCGTCAAACTCAATTGCAGCCACTCGCTCATCGTAAATACAACGAGAGCAAATTTTAATGTTCGCATTATCTACCGATTCTTTGATTAACATATAGTCTCTTAAAATTTAATTTTACAGAAAACAATCACGTCCAGCACAGGCTATTTGATCCAAAATAAGCTGGCTTATTCGTAAAGATTCTACACCGGCATGAACATCTGGAACATCTATATCACTACCGTTACAACGTGCAATAAACGCTTGCAATTCGAGTAAAAGTGCCTCTTGTGATTTGACCTCTACTTGTTGTTCTACCGATGAAATAGTATAATATTTACCCTCTTCTTGGCTTATTTTAGATTGCTTATGAATTGTTATTTCTTTTTTAAAAAGTTCAGCCTCTAAATATAAATTTTCTGTTGTTACGGCTATAGAGCGAATTTTTTTCTCCGTCATACGACTAGCTAATAGTCGCGACATCGCGCCGTTGGCATGATAAAAAATCGCCGAGGCAAAAGCGGCTATGCCGTTCTCTTTCTTACCATAAGCAAATACCTTATCAACCGGGCCGTTGATATGTAGCGCAAGATCAATATCATGGATCATCAGATCTAAAACGACATTAACATCCGTTATACGATTGCTAAGCCTATTTGTTCGTGTGAAATCTACATTGATTACAACTTCGTCATCAACAATCCGCTTTAACTCTGACACGACCGGATTAAATCGCTCGATAAAACCGCACTGAATAAAACTGTTATGCTGCGCGGCCAGTGCGCGTATCTCAAGTGCTTGTTCATAATCTGCTGCAATGGGTTTTTCAATGAAAATATTATTTACCTTCCCAACGCATAATTTAAAGTATTCATAATGTGTGCTGGTGGGGGTTACAATGACAACCGCATCCGCACCCTCTATTGCTACACAGGCATCGGTTGTAGAGGGAACATTATATTGTTTGGATAATTGTGCCAGTAGCATTTTATCAACATCAAAAATATGGGAAACCTCTACGTCTTTTAGCATGCTTAAGATACGTAAATGATTCTTTCCCATTACTCCTAAACCTAATATCGCGATTTTAATTGTCATAACAGGATCTCTTCTTTGTTATTAATTTTATAACCCAATTTATCAATTTTGGCCGTTGCTTTTGCAGGATTACCTGTTACAAGAGTATAAGGCGCAACCGATTTAGTGACCACAGCGCCCGCCCCAATCATGGCGTATTCCCCTATCTCTATCCCACACAGTATTGTGCAATTAGCACCTAGGCTTGCACCTTTTTTAATAAGTGTTCTCACTATCTGCCAATCTTGATTAAATGCTCTAGGAATTTTATCATTTGTGAACGAGACATTAGGCCCTATAAATACGTCGTCTTCTAGCGTTACACCATCATATACTGAAACACTATTTTGAATTTTACAACCATTGCCAATAACCACCGACGAGTCAATATATACATCTTTAGATATGATGCAATTCATTCCTATTTTAGCATGTTCTCGAATTTGCACATTGATCCAAACTTTCGAACCATCGCCAATGGTTGCAAGTGGCGATATATCGGCCGTAGGATGGATAAAAATTCCTGTTTTCATACTTAATTACTCGCTCCTGTTTACTCCTGCATACCTTGCGTAGATGAGGTACTAGAGAACCGAAAACTCACCTCGGCAAGGTATAGATCAATTATAATTCTAATGGTAAATGAACGGCTTTTTGTTCTTGCGCTGAGCGGTAACAGGCAATCAACAATTCTAACGAACGCAGTCCTTCACGCCCGTCTGCAACTGCTTCACTTTTTCCTTGTAAGGTTTGGATCACATTAGCATAATATGGCTGATGACCATTCCCGTATACACTGTCCGTCTCATAATTTGTTTGGTTCACTTGATCTATCGAGGGGACATTTTGATCTTCAAATTCCCAAGTTTCGAATTTGTTTAGTGCAACACCTGACAGCTTTGCACTTCCCTTCTCACCAAGAATAGTAATTGAACCTTCAAGGTTCCTAGGATAAGTTAACATTGAAACACACATGGATCCTAAGGCACCTCGTCGCCACTTAAGATTAATAACAGCTGTATCTTCAACTTCTATCGCTCGTGCCTGAGTCGACATCATTGCTTGAACTGACTCGACGGATCCACCAAGCCATTCAAGCAAATCAATATAATGACTCGCTTGATTCATTAAAGCGCCACCATCAAACTCCCATGTGCCTCGCCATTTGGCTTGATCATAATATGATTGGGGCCGGGACCATAAGACATTCGATTGAATAGTAAATATTCGACCAAACAAGCGGTTGTCAATTGCATTTTTTAAAATTTGCACTGTCGGATTTAAACGGTTTTGTTTCACTACAAATAATTTTTTCTCAGCCTTATCAAACGCTTTAATCATTGCAAGACCGTCGGCCCATCGTGTTGCCATTGGTTTTTCGGTGATTACATGAACGCCATGTTGCGCTGCGAGAATGGCTTGACTTGGGTGAAGACCGCTGGGAGTACAAAGAGAAAGAAGATCGAGTGGCTGATTCGCCAATAATTTTTCAATTGTGTTGTAGAACGGCACGTCAATACCAGTGCTAATTGCAGCTTGTTCATCAGTGTCGCAAATAGCAACTAGTTCCAATTGGTCTCGATGCGCATAAATTGCTTCAAAATGTTTGGCTGAAATTCGTCCGCATCCAACGACGGCTATTTTGATTTTCTCATTATTCACTGTAAATTATCTCCTCTCGCGGTGCCACGGTCTTTTTAATGGTACCTTATACATAAAACGGTAGATCATCGCCCAAATTGGTTTATGCTGAGAAATAGGCTTTATTGGATCCCGCGAACAAAGCCCAAAACGCCAGGCACTAACGTCGACATCATAAATTTTCCCCCGATTCCGCAATTTTTAATGCTTAACCCCGAGCCGTTCGGGGTAAATTGAAAAACTGTGGAATCGAGTTTATAAACGTAAATCACTCAAATCAGAAGCGAAAATATACTTTAAATCATACAGAATATGATTGGCTTTACCCATTGCCCGAACAGCCGATGCACCCATAGACTTAAACTGCTCATGCCCAACCGCCAGCACAATCGCATCATACACATCCTGAGCAGGTTGTTCCACCAATTTAAAACCATACTCTCGCTCAACATCTGCACTATCTGCCCAAGGATCGCAAACATCTACGGCCATATTATAACCACTCAATTCATTAACAATATCAATTATGCGCGTGTTTCGAATATCCGGGCAATTTTCTTTAAAGGTCAGCCCCATAACCAATACTCTTGCCCCATCAACATGAATCCTGCGTTTGAGCATCATCTTAACCAGCTGAGAAGAAACGTAAACACCCATACTGTCGTTTAACCGACGACCAGCAAGAATAATTTCAGGATGGTAACCAATGGCTTGGGCCTTGTGAGTCAAATAATAAGGATCCACTCCTATGCAGTGCCCCCCGACCAAACCAGGGCGAAATGGCAAAAAATTCCATTTTGTTTCTGCAGCTTTTAATACTTCCTCTGTATCAATATTGAGTCGATTAAAAATAATGGCTAACTCATTCATCAGTGCAATATTCAAATCTCGTTGCGTATTTTCAATTACTTTGGCCGCTTCAGCTACTTTAATACTGGATGCTTTATGCGTGCCAGCGGTAATAATTTCATTGTAAAGTGCGTCTACCATGTCGGCTACTTCGGGCGTTGACCCTGACGTTACTTTTTTAATCGTTGTA
>CANJFK010000164.1 GCA_947473535.1 Legionellaceae bacterium
CAGAAAGATGATATTGAACCTCATTACCAAGACCAATCCAGGACACAGCAGTGGCAATGACGGACGTAAGCATCGCCGGTAGAACCACTTGCCAACGAAGCGTTTGCAATAACACTTCCAGGGTGAATAATGTTCCACCCATGGGCACATTGTAAACTGCAGCAAGGCCTGCGCCGGCACCACAAGCAAGCATAATATGGGTTTCTTTCGCGGTAAGCTTTGCTTTGGACGAAAGCCAAATCGCAAAGGTTGCGGCAATTTCTCGCGGGGCTACTTCACGCCCTAGAGGAGAACCCAGCGCAATAGTAACAATCTGCAACAACGCATGAGCGAGTGTACTCACAATAGGCATATTAGGCTGAGGCGATTTTACAGCCGTCGCAATACTAACCAACGGTTTACCATAACGATGAACAGCCAACCAACCGAAACCTGCAATGAATCCACAAACGATAAGCACAACTACACGCCGCATCGGCGATGCATCACGAACGCCTTCTAAAAAACTCTGACTACTTATGATAAGATCAGGACTATAACCGTAGGCCAAATGTTGGGTATAATGTAGTAATAAAACTAATACGACGCCACCAAAACCCGCGCCAAGTCCAACCATAATCGTAATCAAGAACAGCTTGGCTGGAGCGCTTGGCGCCGCTGTTTTAACGCCTGACACTTGGTGTAGCGGCATAAGAAACACGATAAGTAGACCGTGGTGCCTCTGAAGGATAACCATAGCCTTGATCGGCAAGGCGTTTTACAATTTGCAAATAACGCTCACCCCAAACACCAGGGTCAAAATTAGTAACGACTACGTTGTAGCTTAAATTGATAATGGATTCAAATGCCTTGCGTTGAGCGAGCTCATGACCACCAAAGGCAATTTGCACTTCAATTTCAGTGCTTGTGCCGCCGGATTTCAAACGTTCGACCAAAATATTAATCATTTTTTCAATAGTATAATGCAATTTACACATCGACTTGCCGACCGAGTACATGTCTTCGCCTTTTGACGTACTTAATTTATAACCATGATCATGGATGGTGTATACGAACTCCAATTCAGTACTATTCGGTAGCGTATCGGGGTGGATAATGCTTGGTGGAGAAATTAAATCAACTGTCGGATTAATGATAAACAATTCAAAATCGGCCCAACGCCACCAAAGTTGATAAACTCTTGCAACTTGCGCGATTAAATCTTCTTCGTCCAGCTGACTCAGAAACTGACGCTTTTCTTCGGCCGCCCGTTCCAAATCCTGCTCCGACATGTCTTCTGGCTTTGCCATCACGTTTCACTTGGTTAGGATCGCGCCCCACGGTGTGCCCCATTGGTATCTACACTGTGTAAGTATCAATGGATGTGCCCGCGGAGCGTCGCGATTTAAAACATTAACAGGCTCTACTGTACGACAGCCGTAGTGGTCGTTTTTTTGACCATTTTTTTGTGCGCGTGGTGTTGCGCTTTAACGTTAACTTTTGCTTTTGATTTTGTCGGGGCTATAGCATGTGCTACTGAATTAACATCTGTTTCAGCGCCTTGCACAGTGCCTACAACTGTTTTTTCGGTACCAACTGCAAGGCCTTGAGCCGTATTGCACGCAGTCAAAAAAGATACGCTTAATAAAATAACGCCGCAACCCAAAACGGTCCTTTCTATGTAACGCTTCATACATTCTCCATAATGATTAAATAAATATGCATTACGAATATGGAACCATTTCAATGCGTTGTCAAGTAGAACAAGTTGCCTGGACTGAATCTGCACCAACGTTCACAATATTTACCTTAGCACCTGGCTCAGCGCTTACCGAGATGGAATCGTTATTATGTACGATGACAGATGTTACTTGCCCAATCGATAAATTTTTACCATTTACGGTCCCTTTGTTTTTTACCACGCGAACCATAATTTTATTTTTTAATTTATTACATTGAATAGTACACGTTGCGTTTAATACCCAAAGATAATTATTCTCAATTAGTTTAGAACCTTTTGGTGCAAGGTTTAAATTGACTTGATGTGCCTGTACTGGACCGGCGATGAAGGCCGTTAATATAAACATGACGAGACTGCTGCTGACATAATTAAACATAATGATCTCCACAAGGAATTGATCAAATTATAACCAACTTTGCTTAAGGATATATTAAGGCGCGAGATACCAATGACACTACGTTAAGGGATCCCCCCTTTTTCAAAGGGGGGTAGGGGGGATTTTTTAAATCTCATTGTTTCATCACAACCAAATTTAATCTTGATGGATCGTAAAAAATCCCCCCCAACCCCCCTTTTTCAAAGGGGGGAGGCTTAAGGTAGTGCCATTGGAGCTAGGTACTAATTATTCTTTCCAGGCGTCGGTTTTTCTGATGACTTAAGATTAGCCAAATCGTGCATTTCTCTCGATAGGCCTGTTGAGCGGAAGAAGCTAAGACCAACACCGAAGGCAATAATAGCACCCAAGGCAACGAGCGGCGCACCAACCACCGCAGCACCGCCTGTAGCAAGCAACACACAGCCACAGGCGGCAACGGCGATACCTAACACCATCATTACGCCGCCCAAGGCTTTCCATTTCCCTGAAGGTCGGCCTTGCGCCTCGTAGGCTAGTTTTTTATAGCTCTCTAATTCGCGTTTACGATCTCGCGGTGTAGACGTTTTCAATAATTTATCAGTGGCCAATATAATGCTCATCAATTTTTTTTTGTCATTCACCGAGGTCAACGTCACTTTGTATAACGCCGTAGTGAGTTTTAAAACATTTCGAGCTTTCTCTTCGATTGACTGGTCCTCAATCAAACCTATTGTTTCGATTAATTTCTCACTTACACTCATAAAGGTAGGAACTGCGGATTTTCCTGTCGGAGCGTTCCCGGCCCCTTTGTTTTGTCGCGCCGCACCTTGCCCGCCAGATCTCGCCGCGCCAGCAGTAGGTCCTGTCGCCCTGCCTCGCGGTTTGATCAACGTGTCTGACTCAGAATCTGATGAATTACTCGCGTCATCTGATTCAGAGTCACTTTCATCAGCGCTCTCGAGCCGAACACCCGCCCTAGCCGCTAGTTGTGATGTGCTACGCATCAGGTTTCGTAGTGCATTATTATTATTTCCATGCTGATCCAACGTTTCAATCATCGCCGGATAGTATATAGAACAAGCGTGGCCACCTTTTTCCTTCGATCGAACCATTTTATTTAGCTGAAATAATTGCTGATGCGTGAGTGAGTCTGTTGGTGCTGCAAGAATTGATTGATGCTGGTTTGGCAAGATTTTTTCGGCATCGGCCAGGTATTTATCACCAATGATCTCGCCAAGCTCTTCAGCCGAGAGAACAGGTCGAAAGGGTTTAACCCCATCCTCTGTTTGAAATAATCCGTCTGGCGTTATGATGGTTAAGTTTTTACCGTTAGGCGTTAGATTCGGCAGTGCTGACATGAGGCGAATATCAAAGTTCGCGCGGGTAGCCGCCACTTTTGCGACCTTGTGCGCCCAAGCTACTGTAAAATCGCCACAAGCAAACGCATCGCGCTGAGGCTTTGCAGGACCAACAAAAACCATTTCATACTGATCCGATGCAATGCCTGATTTATCTAACAGCGCCTCAATCATTTTTTTGATACCTTCAGCACTTTTTGCACCAAAAGAATCAAATAGCTCAACTATAAATCTACCATTGTTTCGCTTCAGTGTAACGAGCCGCCAGTGCCCAGGGCCAACAGGAAACGATAACGTGTGCGTTTCAGGATCATCTAAATAGCCTTTTAGATGTTCACTAAACAGGTCAACCGCTTCTTTGGAATAAGGCGCCAAGGCCACGTATCCTTCCCGAGTATCAAACGGCAATAAAGGCTCAAGATGCTCTGTTGTTTGCCATATTTGTAATGAGCATGCATGCAAGGGTCTTGCGTTAAACGATCCGGCACTTTTATGCTGGGCTCGAACGGCAGCAGTTTGTTTGGCTCGTATCGCTCTAACGGGATCATAAATCACGTCGGCAAGCTCGGCTACCGCCCGCTCATCACCAAGGTGTTGAATAATTTGATCAAAAATACCTTGTTTTAATTGCGCGCTTAGTTGCGAAATGGCAATAAAATCGATCTCTGTAGCGGCAATACGTACAACTTCCGCCAATAAAGCCAAGGCCTTTTCCGTTTTTCTAACGCGTTCATCGGCGGTATAACCCGTATTAATTCGCTTAACAACCTGCGCCTTCCAAGCCGGCGTCTCAGGTATTTCCCTGATGTCCTTATCACGGATGTCGTCGTCTAATTCTTCACGTCCATTAGCTCGCTTTACCATTATTTAGCTCCGCAATTACATCTACACTCAAGAAAACATCAACAGTATGACTTGTATTATAGCATAAAGATCGAATTAAATAATATTAAATGTCGATTTTTAATACAGGCTGG
The DNA here is from genome assembly GCA_947473535.1 of Legionellaceae bacterium. GTDB lineage: Bacteria > Pseudomonadota > Gammaproteobacteria > Legionellales > Legionellaceae > CANJFK01. The sequence goes on from CANJFK010000164.1 coordinate 4,411, forward strand.
TAGTAATCTGGTGCATTTAGCGTGCAACGCGAGCATCCGCTTTGACACGTGGCTTTTTCCTGACATAACTGAATTGCGCCTTTGCTGACCCAGAACGCTA
>CANJFK010000165.1 GCA_947473535.1 Legionellaceae bacterium
AAAGCTACAAGGTATGCCCGTGATTATCGTGACCTCATTAGGCAGTGATGCAGAGAAAAAACGTGGCATTCAGGTTGGGGCCGATGCATACATCGTTAAAAACGAGTTTGAATCCGGCATTTTGTTGGAAATAGTTAATCAATTGGTTTGATTTATGATTAAAATTCTTATTGTCGATGATTCAGAAACAGAAACAGCAATCCTTCGACATATTATTGAAGAACATGCTGATTTAGAGGTAATAGGTTGTGCAAAAAATGGCGCTGAAGCGGTAAGGCTAGCCTCGTTGCTTAAACCTGATCTTATCACAATGGATATTCAAATGCCGGTGATGAATGGGCTTGAAGCAACTCGCATGATCATGGAGCAAAATCCAACCCCGATCGTGGTCATTAGTTCTAAACTTCATGAAAAAGATCTTGATATAACCTTCAAATCATTGGATGCAGGTGCGTTGTGCGTGCTGGCTAAACCATCCAATATTACGTCGCCTACGTTCGATATCGAGCAAAAGCATATCATTGATATCCTACGTAGTATGGCGGAGATTAAAGTCATTCGACGACGGGCACTCACGCAAAAATTAATAACGCCGCTGGTTACCAAAGAAGTACATAGAGGTTATGAAATAGTAGCCCTTGGCGCGTCAATTGGTGGCACTCAAGCGTTAAATACAATTTTACGCGCGTTGCCTGCAGATTTTCCTCTACCCATTGTCATTACCCAACACATGATGCCAGGTTTTATCGGTGGTTTTACACAATGGCTGAGCAATAACACGAAGCTTGGTGTTCAGGTGGCAAAACATAATGACGTATTAAATAAAGGTATGGTCTATTTTTCCCCCGATAACAGCCACCTTGAAATCCACCGTGGCAATGGTCATTTAATCAGTAAATTAGTGAATGGCCCGCCCGTTTCCGGCTTTTGTCCATCGATCACCGTATTAATGCAATCCATCGCCAAGCACTGTGGAATACACGCAATAGGCGCATTGTTAACGGGGATGGGACGCGATGGCGCAGACGGATTGTTGGCTATAAAACAGGCGCATGGCTGTACGTTTATTCAAGATAAAGAAAGCTCCATTGTCTTCGGAATGGCAGGCCTTGCTCAAGCGCTTGGTGCAGTCGAAAAAATTATTAATCTCGATCAAATAGCAGATTATTTAATTAAAATCACAACCAAGTAAGGGTCTAACCCTTAAGTTGTTGTAACAACTGCTTCGCTGCGAGTTGCTCTGCTTTACGTCGAGTATCGCCTTGCCCGTTGGCGGACAGTTTTAGTCCGACGAGGTCACACGTTACATAGAACATTTGATCATGTTCTTCGCCAACAACGTTAGTGAGTGTGTACTCAGGTAATGATTGTTTTTTTGCTTGCAAGTGTTCTTGCAGTTGTGTCTTTGCATCTTTCAGGTTGTTATTTAATGAGGGGTCATCAAGGCGAGTTTTGTACAAATGAAGAATAACATGCTGTGCTGCTGTAAAGCCTGAATCAAGGAAGATGGCTGCAAAGATTGCTTCCAGCGCGTCAGCGAGTATTGAGGCGCGACGAAATCCCCCACTTTTCAATTCCCCTTGGCCAAGGAATAAATAGTCACCAAGGTCTATCTCTAACGCGATTTTTGCTAACATTTCGCCTTTAACTAGGTACGCACGAAGGCGGCTGAGTTGGCCCTCACTCTGGTCTGGAAACTGTTCAAAGAGAGCGTGTGCAATGATGGTGCTTAAAATGGAGTCACCAAGAAATTCAAAACGCTCATTGTTTGCAGCACCCGCACTGCAATGGGTTAGTGCTTGCTTTAGATGGGCAGGTTTTTTGAATTCATAATCTAATCGTCTGCATAGACGTTGTAAGTTAGGTTGTACTTTCGTCATTTAATTAAATGGCCTATTCTGTCCCAACGAACCATGTCTGTTTTTCCATTCCAGCTCATCCAAATCAGGAATGCTTTGCCTCGCAAATATTTATCGTCGACAAAGCCCCAAAACCGGCTATCAGCACTGTCATCGCGATTATCACCCATCATGAAATATTGCCCTGCAGGGACGGTTACTTTAAAGTCGACAGCCGCTACATCGGGTCGTGTAAAGAGATTATGCTCGACACCGTTTAAATTTTCTCGATATTGGGCTACGGCGTTGCCAGAGCTTTCGTCTGTTGTATAACCTACAAACGTTTGTTTAACTTCAACGCCGTTGATGGTCAATATTTTATTATGATAAGCAATTTTATCGCCCGGAACACCAATGACTCGTTTAATGTAATCGTAGGATGGATCGGGTGGCCAGCGAAACACGACTATTTCACCCGTTTTAGGGTGCGAAATAGAGATGATTTTCTTTTCCCAAACGGGCAAACGTAATCCATAACTAAATTTATTAACCGCTAAAAAATCACCGACTAATAGTGTGGGTTCTAAAGAGCCTGATGGAATGCGAAACGGTTCTATTATGAAGGATCGGAGTAACAAAACAATCATAAATACGGGGAAAAAAGAGCGAGAATATTCAATAAGACGATTCGGGGCTTCCCCGTGCTTACGTTTTTTTGCCCAAAATAGCACGTCGAGTAAATAGATAACGCCACTGACGAGCGAAAGAATGACTAAGCAAAGTGCGAAATTCATGGTTTACCACCTATAATTATTTTGTAACTGCTCATACGTCATCCCTCGCTGCGCTCGGGATGACGTACGGAGTGAGCAGTTACATTATTTTTTCCGATCGGTCTGAAACACCGCCATAAATGCTTCTTGCGGAATCTCAACATGCCCAACTTGTTTCATTCGTTTTTTTCCGGCTTTTTGTTTTTCCAATAATTTACGTTTACGTGATACATCGCCGCCATAACATTTTGCAATTACGTTTTTTCGTAAGGCTTTAACCGTTTGTCTGGCAATAATATGCCCACCTAACGCGGCTTGAATGGCGACGTCAAACATTTGTCGAGGGATTAATTCGCGCATTTTATCCGTCAACGCGCGAGCTCTACCTTGTGCCGCACTGCGATGCACAATGATGGACAATGCATCAACCTTCTCGGTGTTAATCAAAACGTCCATTTTGACTAAGTCTGCTTCTTCAAAGCGCAAGAAATTATAATCAAGCGACGCATAACCACGGCTAACGGATTTTAGTCTATCAAAAAAATCAGAGACGACTTCACTCATTGGGATATCGTAAGTGACCGACACTTGCCGTCCACTATAGGTCATGTTGACTTGTGTGCCACGCCGTTCCACGCACAGCGTAATAATGGGGCCCAAGTAATCTTGTGGTACCAGTATATTCGCGCGCACAATGGGCTCAAACATTTGATTGATTTGTTGAGTTGGGGGCAGACAGGATGGGTTATCAATTAAAACGGTTTCCCCTTTCGTATTGATAATTTGATAAATCACGGTTGGTGCGGTTGAAATCAGCTCAAGGTTATATTCGCGCTCAAGACGTTCTTGCACAATTTCCATGTGTAACATGCCAAGAAAACCACAACGAAAACCAAAGCCTAAGGCTTCAGATGATTCCGGTTCATAAAATAAAGATGCGTCATTGAGGCTCAATTTAGCCAATGCCTCGCGAAAATCTTCAAACTCTTCAGAGCTAATTGGAAAGAGCCCCGCGTAGACTTGCGGTTTTACGCGTTGAAATCCAGGCAATGGTTTTTTGGCCGGATTCCTTTCCAGTGTTAGTGTATCCCCAACCGGTGCTCCCTGAATTTCTTTAATTCCCGCTACAACGTAACCAACTTCGCCTGCTTTTAAAATATCACAAGGGGTTCGTTTTGGTGTGAAGACACCGACTTGATTGACCTCGTAGCTTCGGCCGGTTGACATGATTTGCATTTTATTACCGCGGGCCAATGTGCCATTCATGATGCGTACCAATGAAACCACACCTAAATAGCTGTCGAACCAGGAATCAATAATTAATGCTTGTAACGGGGCGTCAATTTCACCTTGTGGCGGGGGGATGCGAGTGACGATGGCTTCCAGCACATCGATTACACCCAAACCACTTTTAGCACTAACACGAATAGCATCGTGAGCGTCCAAGCCAATGATATCTTCAATTTCGGTAATGACGCGTTCAGGCTCAGCCTGTGGCAAGTCGATTTTGTTTAAGACGGGTAGCACTTCCAAGGCTTGATCGATGGCCGTGTAACATACGGCAACCGTTTGTGCCTCAACGCCTTGGGCGGCATCAACCACTAAAATAGCCCCTTCACACGCGGCAAGAGACCGTGATACTTCATAGCTGAAATCGACATGACCTGGTGTATCAATAAAATTAAGCAAGTAAACTTTACCGTCAAGCGCGGTGTAATTTAACGATACACTTTGGGCTTTAATGGTAATTCCCCGCTCACGCTCGATATCCATCGAGTCAAGAACTTGAGCGCCCATTTCGCGATCAGACAAACCGCCACAAAGTTGAATAAAACGATCGGCTAGCGTTGATTTGCCATGATCGATATGGGCGATAATTGAAAAATTTCGAATTCGC
>CANJFK010000166.1 GCA_947473535.1 Legionellaceae bacterium
AATAATTTGCGGTCGTGCCCGGGCTGATAAGCAATGCTTAGTTCACTAAAAGGGAAATAACTATCCAATTTTAAATGGTTCAACAACAGCTCGAGGTAGGGCTCATACTCCTGGGGCTCACAAGCGGCGTAAAAAGCGGGTTTATTTCGGCCATAAAGCGCATCAACGATTGGGCGATCCGCATCGCTATTCAGGAAATCAAATACAGCCTTCAACCCCTGAATGCCCATTTCACGCACACAACGCTTAAATGACTCATTTTCTAGCTTAGACTCTAAAACACCAGGCTCTTCAGACAACCGCTTTAACCATTCCTTAGCCGCTTGACGCCAGTAATTATCGATCATGGGTGGAAGATAACCGCGCTCATGCAACCAGCGATTGCGCGCAAACGTGGGGAGTAGGGGGGCCTTCACTTGCTCTAGCGAACGATTACCATCAACGATAAATTCAGTCACGTAAACGTTCGCCTCAAGAGCACGCGTCACAAACGCTTGCTCTTCAAGGCTTAACTGATATTTATTAGGTAATTCTATCTTGATTTTACGCTGTTTTGACTTGGCTCTTAGCAGTGTAAACACCATCACTAGTGCGTCATATGCCCCTGGTCTACGTGAATGGTCTGGCAGAAAAGAGAGCAAGTTGGTAAACAGCGCGGGATTAGCCTCAGTAGGGTAACAAGCCTGGCGATGTAACCTGTCTAGCTCTTCACCATTGATGTACTCTGGGATAGACAGCGTGATGGACTCATCACGTTTGCTCTCTGTTAAAATCGACCGACCTGAACTGTTCGTGTATAGCCCCATCGTCTTGTCAAAACGCAATGGCATAGTGCGGACGCCTTCATTCTGCTCTGTCTTCAGGTCAGCCAATGTAGAACGCTTCAGTCCAATAATCTTAATTACTTCAGCGATATCGCCAGGTGAAAATTCTGTTTTGCAAACCGAACCAAGACCCAATATTCGTCCAATTTGACTAAAGACAGTGCCGCCAGCAAATGGGTCTGATTTTGACGCTTTCTTGGGATCCAAAGATATTGCAGCCTGCTGCTGACTACTAAATTCACTACTGGCCAAGTATTTAAACGCATCTGTACAAAATTCAGATCGCTCGCCCGGAGAAAAATCATAAACAATCGTACTAGGAGCACTATCTAAATTAAATTGCAATAGAATAAAATTAGACAACAGGGCACTAAAATCATATTTCATGTCGCCTGGCCATTCATTCGTGATATGAATATCCAACCAAGCAAGCGCGGTATAACCAGTCGAAGGTAAACTGGCCGAGGTATGTTCTTCGTATGTAATATCCTTTCGCGCAAAACAGCGTTCAAAATCAAATTTCTCTTGTTCAGTTAATGCCATTTCACAATACACACGCGGAGGATCCTGCGTCAAATCAACGACGCCCCATTTGGGATTCTCTTCTAAATTAGCATTAAAATTAATCATCAAGGCGTTCTGATCTTTCAATAGCGCGAGCATCGCAGGCGATTGCACATGCGGGTTATCGCCGCTCGGTTTTGACAAGTGCTTTAAATGAACAACAGATACACCAGGATCCGATCCCTTCTTCGCTTTTATCCCATTCACCCCACGCAACATATCAACAAACGTTAATGGCTCGCCCACGGGTAAACGACCCATTGCCATTTTTTCCAAAAATCCGATTTGGTGCGTAGCGCCTTCGCCATCTGGCACAAAAATATAGTGGGTAACCAATTCATCACGTATCGCTGGGTTATCCTTGATCACGGCATAAAATTTAGACACCACCTCTTCCACCGTGTGTATGCCTTTAAATTCTTGCATAAAATGATCAAACATCGTCGCGTAGCTTCCAGGCACACCACCTTTTGCAACCTCACTCTCAAGCGCGGTCAATTGAAATAAATCACATAAGTGTTTATCAATCGCTTCCATAACCACTTCAAAATTATCAAAATTATATTTTGCGTTTAATTTGGGATAATCGTCTGAGTAACTCATGATTTACCTCTTTAATTATTCATGGCGTGCGTAACATATTGGTAAGTTTAGGATGAGTTGCTTTAAATTGCCAATTTTAAGAGCAGTCATTTTGTAAATAAAGCATATTAAAACGTGATTCCTTATTTAATGGCCTTGAACATGAAAATACTCTAATCTAATAGAAAAACCGGCCTTGTTCATCGTTTCGGCCACGTTGTCTTTCCCTCGAAGGCGGGAATCCATTAAGTTAAGGATTCACTACGATGCCGTTCGGGCTGAGGAAGGGCGATAGCCCTGTCTCAGCCCGAACGGATTTGTGTTGAATTGAACCATTAATTCCTTAACTTAATGGCAGTGCGCCTTCGAGGGGAAGACATTTTTCGATGATTTGGCCGAAACGATGAACAAGGCCGAAAAACCCGATTGGAGCGCAAACGTGACTATTCTCCTGGATAACCCGGATTATTATATTAATCGTGAGTTCACAGCGCTTGAATTCAACGATCGCGTATTGCAGCTCGCCAGTGATGAACGGGTACCCTTACTGGAGCGTATGCGTTATTTATGTATTTGCAGTAGTAATCTGGATGAATTTTTTGAGATTCGTATCGCTGGGCTCAAAGAAAAAATCGCTGTTGCCTCTAGAAAATTAAGCATTGATGGACTCTATGCCGAGGAAATCCTGAGTCACCTGAGTAAAAAAATTCATCTGTTGGGCGACGAATTGTATTCTATCTTTAATACGCAGTTATTGCCGGCCATGCAAAAAGAAAACATCCATTTTTATAAAACAGAAGACTGGACGGATGACATCCGTTTATGGGCAACACATTATTTCAAACATGAAGTGTTACCCATTGTGAGCCCCATTGCGCTTGATTTGGCCCACCCCTTTCCACGATTATTTAATAAAAGTTTAAATTTTATCGTGTCGTTAAGTGGTAAAGATGCATTTGACCGTAATATTAATTATGCCGTGGTGCATGCACCTCGATCACTACCACGCATGATACACCTTCCGTCTGAATTGTGTGGGGATGGTAGTTATTTCGTTTATTTATCATCCATTATAAAAACCCATATTCACCGCTTTTTTCCGGGGATGGAAACGGGGGGTTGCTATTCGTTTCGACTCACGCGAAATAGTGATTTGTTCTTACGTGATGAAGAAGCAGAAGATTTGGCCGCTGCCGTGCAACGCGAGCTATCGTCGCGCCATTACGGCAATGTCGTACGCCTTGAAATTGAAAAACAATGCCCTGACTCGATTACTGACTTTCTCTTGCATAAATACCATTTGCGGCATGACGATGTGTATCATTGTGACGGCCCCGTCAATCTACAGCGCTATCTAAGCGCCATCAACCGGATCAAACGACCTGATTTAAATTATCCAGCGTTTACGGCGCAATACCCTGTTTTTCCAAAATATCCACACAACCTGTTCGGTGTACTTGATGAACAAGACATATTGCTCCATCATCCGTTTCAAAGCTTTAATGTCGTGGTTGATTTTGTTCGTCAAGCAGCCGCGGATCCGCATGTCTTTGCCATCAAACAAACGCTGTATCGCACCCATGCTGACTCCATGATGGTCCAGGCATTGGTCGAGGCCGCCCGTTCAGGCAAAGAAGTGACAGCCGTCATTGAGCTGCGCGCGCGATTTGATGAAGAATCAAACCTGAAACTCGCCAATCGTTTGCACGAAGCGGGTGTGCTAGTTCTTTATGGCGTCGTAGGCTTTAAAACGCATGCAAAAATGACCATCGTGGTGCGCCGTGTGCATGGGAAATTAAAACCGTATGTCCATTTAGGCACTGGGAATTATCATGACGAAACCGCAAAACGGTACACCGATATAGGGTTGTTAACAGCACATCCAGGCATTGCAACGGATATTCAAATGATTTTCCAACAATTAACCGGATTAGGAAAAGCCGTTAAATTAAAAGAATTATGCCATGCACCCTTTACCCTGCAAAAAAATCTGTTACAACTCATTGAACAATGTGGCTTGGCTGCCACAGCGGGCCAAGACGCCGAAATCATGATTAAAGTGAATGGGCTCACTGATCTAACCATGATCCAGGCGCTTTATATGGCATCACAAAAAGGCGTAAAAATTATTTTGATTGTGCGTGGTGTCTGTTGCCTTCGACCTGGTATTCGAGGCGTGTCAGATAACATCCGCGTTATCTCCATCGTTGGGCGATTTCTTGAACATCATCGAGTCTATTATTTCAAAAACGGTAGTGAGGAGCGTTATTATTGTGCCAGCGCTGATCTCATGGAACGCAATTTGTATCACCGGATTGAAGTCATGTTTCCTATTCTCGATGAAGCTTGCCGTAAACGAATCAAACAAGAAATCTTTAAAAACTATTTGAAAGACAATCGTAACACCTGGGAAATGCAAAGCAACGGCACTTACAAACCAATGCGAAGTGGTAATTATTGTGCTCAGGATAAATTATTACAAACCTATCTTGCGCAAACCTAAAAAATCGAGTAGGGGCTGTTGACATTTGATCG
>CANJFK010000167.1 GCA_947473535.1 Legionellaceae bacterium
CGAATAGAGCTAAACGGGGAGTCTATGAGAAAAAAAGAAATTGCTTCATCGTGATCACTCTGAGATAATTTCTTCGCTTGCAAAAACAACGGAATATTAGGTGATCACACTAGGCGATAATCGGTGATCACGTTCGCAGGAATACCCACTTGATAAGGCGCTAAGGCTATATACCGAGATTTTGAGTGAGCCGCAATTGCGCGTTCATTTATCTAAAAAAGAAGTGGGCGATGTTTTTTTTAATCGCTCGCTCACTCAAGCAGATATTGCGGAGAGGACTTTCAACGCGGGCAATGCTCGCTTGGCTTTTGGTATGATGTGGGGCGCTAAATCCGATATTCGAAGTGCGCAAGTTCGTTATTCTTCTGACGAAGACATTACTGCTTGTTTCGTGAGACTTGAACTGCATGACCAGAAGCGCGAGCTCTATCGTTCACAGATGTCGTCTGATGTCACGCAGACTGGAGACACGAATACCAACACCACGAAGAACAAACGAAAAGCAACTACGGATGAGGTTAGTTTTCTTGAACATAAGCATAAAGTTAAAAAAATGACTGCGGCGGTAAACGCCCTTGGTGTGTTTTCTGAAAGTACAACGCTGCCTGATATAGCACCACTAAGCCCTCGACTTAAACCCTAAGATAGGTTCCGTTCGGGTAGACGGTTCCGTCCGCTTATGAGCTTTAGGCCTTGTTCATCGTTTCGGTCACTTTGTCTTTCCCGCGAAGGCGGGAATCCATTTCTACACTGGCCCCCAGCTTGTTGCAGAGAGGGATCCCCGCCTTCGCGGGGAAGACATTTTTCAATGATTTGGCCGAAACGATGAACAAGGCTGAGTTTTATCACTAGGTAAACTAGCATTTACCCACCGAAGATGCGCCATTCGTCTTATCCCGTGTTCATCTGCGTTTAATGTCATCGATATATCGCTTAAAACACTCGGTGAGATTTTTTCTGCCCATAAACTAAAACGAGCATTTCGTGTATATCGATACTCATAATCGATTGTTTCATTCCATTCCACCCAATCCCCATAACGAATCATTGCTCTTGACCAAAAATCAAAAATATATTCATCAGGCTCAGTATGCACTCTTAAAAAAGTATGCGTTAAATCAGAATGGATATTCTCTATTGAAACATCAACCTCATATTGCTTCATAAGGTACATCGCTCCCAATATTGCATAAGTCTCGCACGTGCCGGTTGCGGACCAAAAACCCTCTAAAGCTAATTTTTTTATTTCAGATTGGTCTGCTTCAAATGAATAACTACGATTTCGAATTCGCTTGGTTAATTCCATTCTAGAGTGCGACGCGGCTGACGTGTTTAAAAAGAATTTTTTTTGTTGTAGACTAAAAAAGGAAAGCGAATGTTGCTTATGTATATATCTAGCATTGGATGGCCCATATAGAAGGCATTGATCAACATCGTTTTGGATTTTTTCATATATTTCATTCATTATTATATTTTGTCGCGAAGGTCTTGAATGTCGTCTAGCCTGTGACAATGATTCACGAATTAGCTTATTTAAGTTCATTTTGATTTATTACAACGTACTAAAAAGAAAAAAAATAGCACGTCAAGCGCGTAATGTAAATGCTATGGGCTTTAAGTGACCATCCATGGCGTAACAAGTACTACCTAACAGTAGTAAATACCGTTTCATCACCCGTTATTGTTGAGATCGCTAAACCATGGATAAAAATACGATCATCCTTAAGCACGTTCTATCCAACGATGTTTGTGAGTTACTTGCTGACTACGCTCATTTTAAAGCGTCATTGAAGCCGAATATAAAAAATGACGGCCTACCAAATGTCCACCGGGAATATGGTGATTTCATGATGGAAACACTGCTTTCTAAATTAACGCCGTTAGTAGAAGAGGCGACAGGACTCGAACTTGGGCCCACACTTTCATTTTATTATACCTATAAAAAGGGTAACCAATTAAAAAAACACAACGATCGGAGCTCGTGTCAAATTGTCGCAGGATTATGTATCGGCGCAGATGCTGAATTTAAAAAAAGCAACGGTACATGGCCTCTCATGTTAAATGTAAAGGGCCAACCTACGGCAATAGAACTTGATTTTGGTGATATGGTTATTTTTAGTGGGCATGAGACAGAACACTGGCGTGACGCTTATACCGGCACATGGTTTGTTTCAGCAATATTTGGTTATGTGGACAAACAGGTTCCCTTCGCCTTTCAGAAATATGATCAACGTAGTTCGTTAGGAAAACCGCATGTAGGCATGTTCCATTGGTCTTACGGTCTCCTAAAAAATAGGCTAAAACAATGGGTTGCTAAGCATACGTTGCGCGAATAATGACGGTCCATTTTTTTAAGGTTCGCTCATGAATCAATAATGTAACGTCTCAATCATCAGCTATACTAATCATGTCAATCTATTTTTATAAGGAATTTATCATGACTACGTTTCTTGCCACTGTTATTGGTTGGTATATGGTTGCTTTCAGCCTTCTGATATTATTTAAACGCCAGCATGTAACGTCGGTCATGGCGGACATCATGGCGCATCGCGGGCAGTTTTTTATTTTAGCTATTATTACGTTTATATCGGGATTACTGGTCGTGGTGAGTCATAACCTCTGGGTGAGCGATTGGCCGGTGAGTATTACGATCTTTGGCTGGGTAGTCTTGGTAGGTGGATTGTTCCGGTTATTTTGTTCTGAGCTCGCGTTAAAAATAGGGCAGTCATTCATAAACGAGCCCATGAAAGTATATACCGTTGCTGTTGCATTACTGATTTTCGGTGTGTATTTATTATACCATGTCTATGTTTTACACGTTTAAAAACGTGTAAAACTAAAAAATAGGCCGAAGTGGGCCTATTTTTTTAAAACACTTTCATGCTAAACCAAATCATGGTTAGATATGTATTTCGCACATGCGTTTGGAATAAGTCAACCATGAGATGGATAACATTGTTACCTGTAACGCTACTATTGACGGCCTGTGGTTTCTCGAACACACATGTAGTTGAACCGCTTGATATTGTCGTATCACAAAGAACCAACGCGCTAGAGCTTGGAAATAATTATGCATCCATAGACGTCACATGCACTACAATTAAACCCTAGCAAGGTATATGATGCGTTGTAACAATTTCCGGACGTAATTCTTTGATCCGATTAAATTCATCAACAAATACAACCGTAGGGACGAGCGCTCGACAACGCGCTTCTTCAAGCTGAATAAATGAAGCGATAATGATAATATCCCCTGGCGTGACTAAATGTGCGGCTGCACCATTGACGCAGATATCGGTTGAGTTAGACGCGCCTTCGATTGCGTAGGTTTCGAATCGAGTGCCTGCCGTTACATTCCATATATTAACCGCCTCATAAGGCAAAATATCAGCTGCATCTAGAAGCTCTGGAGAAATCGTAATGCTTCCTTCATAATCCAAGTCAGCATGCGTAACAGAAGCGCGGTGGATTTTTGATTTCAGCATTCGTCGATAAGTCATTTCTAATACCCAGAATTCATTAATGCGAGCATTGTATGTGCAGAATACATTATTTACAACCGATTAATGATTGCACTCCGATGACAACGTGATATAATTTTGAACAAAATACATGAACAAGGCGGCGCAGATGAGTCACACCGTATTATTATTAGCATGGGTAAGTTTTATATTGGCCAGTGCGTCCTATGTTTGCGGCTCCGTTGCAATTATTTCTGGTGCGGCACGCCCCAGCCTCATTAGTCGATTTTTTTGGTTAATTTTGTCCATTACTAATTTTTTAAGTTACCTAAGCTTGGGCGCGGGCAGCGGTATTTTTCTATCACTTGCGGGCACATTAGGCTCTGGTGTTATCTTTTTATTATCTATTCGCAATGGATACATTGAGTTTAAACGCTCAGATATTATTGCTATCGTAGGCGCCTGTATCGCCTTAACATGCTATCTGCTCATACCAATTAAATTAATTGCGCTCATGGCGGGATTACTGACACATTTTATTTGTGGACTGCCAACGTACAAGCAAACATGGAAAAACCCAAATTCAGAAAATTTAGCGTTCTGGGTATTATTTGCTCTGGCAAGCCTTATCTCATTATTTGGGGTAATTTTACAAAACAAAAACCTCATCTACCCTCTTTACTTTTTTGTATTCGATGCCGGAATGGCCGTGCTAATTTTATTTAAACGCAAACAGCTGCAAAACGTTGAAACAAGAACGTTGGATCTGGGAACTGTTTAGAACATTCAATTCAAATGGCACTTACTTAAGAATTTTTGAATAATAATACCACGTAGCCTCACTGTCATTAAGTTAAGGAGTGAGCTTTCGGCAAGGCTGTGTGACATCATGTCAATGATTTCGTAGAGTACTGACTTCTTAACTATCGGAGGTTTACTCAATGGAAAGCATCAGCATAGAATCTGCAGAAGCATCATTTCATCAATGGCGTGCGCAGCGTAGTAACC
>CANJFK010000168.1 GCA_947473535.1 Legionellaceae bacterium
AGGGAATAAATCCTTTGGTCGCTGTGAGCATGGCCCTTCAAGGCAATATCGAATTATAGGATGATGCGCTAATCTGTTGATTTCGTTCATCCCTGTTATCCGCGTCCCTCTGCGAATAATAGGGGTGAGTAGTTACAAAAAATCATACTAATGTGACGTTAACGTCGAGACGAGGTTTTATTCCCGCGGTCCGAAATAGAATCATTGCGACTGAGCCCAAGCATCTTACCGAGAAATTTCAAGCACAATTTTTCAGAGATAACGTGAATGGGCTTACAATTGAACAATTAAGAAAAGAAATTGAAATTGAACTGTCATGTCGATTGAATAAAAACATTAGATATAATGACATTACAATCAATAAAAACGCAGTTAGACAGCTGAGGGAAGACATTAACTCTGCAAGAAAAAAAACAAATGTATGGGAAGATTCTATGCTTTGCATTTTGGGATTTATTGATAAATCATGGCGTTATTTATCAATAGATGATCAAAAGGAATTGATCACCAAAGAGATGAAATTAATTTCGCGGTATATTAGTTCTTTTCCATTAAAAAATGCTAAATTATTTTATGATAAAATCAAATCAGGCTCGCTTGTAATACGAAATAACATTTCTAATATTTATATGGAAGGCGATAAATTTAGAGCAGAGTTTAATGGGCAAGACCACATGGAAGCGGAACATTATGATTTTGTTGTTAATGCTACGCCCGTTGATAGATATATTACGATGCTGCCAGGTTTGTATTTAAATTTAATCGAAAGTGAAACAATACAACGTAATCCATTTGGTGGTGTGGTGGTTAATAAACATTGCAGGGTGATTAACTCATTTGAGAAATTACCATTTTTTGCCGCAGGGCCTATTACAAAAGGTAGCTTTTTAATAACCAATCTATTGGCTACGAGTGCGAATCAAGCCGCCATGATTGCTAACTTAATATTGAAGCCTGAAGGGAAGCTATAAGCATGCGTCGAGTAGTCAAACTGGAATATATCATCGCCGTTTTGATTGTCGCTGCCGTGTGTCTTCAACTTGTTATCGCTTGTTATCACGCGTGGGCTTTTACTACGGATGACGCATACATCAGTTGGCGCTATGCGTTTCATTTAGTCCACGGTGACGGTTTGCGCTGGAATCCAGCGAGTGCACCAGTAGAAGGGTACTCGAATTTTTCTTGGGTAATGCTCGCCGCCTTATTTATTAAGTTAGGTTGGCCTATCGCCACTGCAATTAAATATTTTGCCTGCCTCAGTTTGGTCGCTACCCTTGTGTTTCTCTACCAATTATCTCGGACGTTTCTATCGCCATTGCCTGCCACGTTACCCTATATCTATTGAGCTATTATAACGGCCTCATTTGGTGGACGGTCAGTGGGTTAGAAACAATTTTTTATATGGCATTAATATTATTCGTGAGTTGGCAAAGTGTGCGAGCAGTTGGTTTTAAAACGTTGAGAACGACGCCCAGCCAAGTGGATGCCCAGGTCTATGATCCGGCTGCCTGGATAGTAAGTTGTCTAGGTTTAACGTTACTAGGATTAACTCGTTTTGATGGCGTCATTTGGTGCATCATTGTAGGCGTGTTTATTGTTTGTCGGTTAATGTTTCAGGGTAAAAATGATCCATCAAGGTTGAGTCTTCATTGGCGCAGCTTACTTTTCATTGCTTTTACTTGTTTTATTTTACCCTATACAGCCTATTTTGCTTGGCGAGTTTATTATTTTAATCACTTTTTACCGAACCAGTTATGCCTGTAAATTATCCTCCGAGAATTACCTATTTTATCTTATTAAGGACTACTTACCCATTGCTCTCCCTTGCCTTATTTTAGGCCTGCCTTATTTTTTTTCGAGGAAAGATTGTAGGCATAGCTTGCTTTGGCTTCCCTCTTTGATTTATACGCTGTTGCTTTTTAGTGCCGATCCAACCGTTGCACATTATAACAGGCTTTTTTTAGGCGCTTTTAGCGTATTCACGATTATACCAGTTTTAGGTGTGCAGGAATTTTTTAGTTATTTTCATTTCAAAGATCAACGTAATGCGTTAGCGACCACCTTGGTTATTCTTTTATTTACGCATCTGTTTATTCCAACTCACTCGAGCCTTGCAATTGACACGGATGTAAAACGTTATCAACAACGCAATGACATGCGTCGGCAAATTGCCTTGCAGTTAAATAAAGAAGTATCAAAGAATGCACGCGTGTTGCTTGCTGATTGTGGCATGGTTCCATTTTTTGGAAGACGAGATATTCAATTTATTGATAGTTTATGTTTGAATAATGGGGACATGGCCGCAATAAAAACGAAGCGATTGCTGTCGATGTATGTTAAACGAATGCATGAGGTTATTAAGCCTGATTGGGTTGTGGAAACCTATTACCCTCAATTGAAACACGGTAATGCGTTCGAGGATGAATTACGAAGGATAGGTTTTTTTAATGGCTATAAATTGGTAAAACGTTACCAATCACATCAATTTGTCTCTATTAAAGGGACATTCATTGAGCAGGACGAGGACTTTGTTTATCTTGTTTATAAAAAAAAGTCCAATAAGCCAAGTCGGCTTCAAGTGCTTTTTCTAGGGTCTGTTGACAATTCATCTTTAGAAGCCCGACGTCCCGCTGCTTGTCTGCGGGACGTCGAAATCTGAATTGTCAACAGGCTCTAGGATGATTCATTCATTTTCCATTTAATATTACAGCCTATGCTTGGCTTTTGTTCACTAGGCACTGGTTTATTAGCAAGGAGACAATCTAATGCTATCCGAATTGAATTACCATTCACTTTAATGTTATTACCCGGACGTGATTCATCGAGTTGGCCTCGATAGACAAGTTTAAGATTTTTATCAAAAACAAAAAAATCAGGCGTGCATTTTGCCTGATATGCTTTGGCTACTTCTTGTGTTTCATCGAACAAATAAGAGAAAGGGTAGTGTTGCTCAAGGGCTGCTATTTTCATGTTTTCTGGTGAGTCATCAGGATATTGTTCTGTATCATTCGCATTGATGGCAATAAAACGAATGTTTTTATTGATGTAGTCATTTGCAAGGTGAGATAATTCAGGCTGAACATGTTTGACATAAGGGCAATGATTGCAGATAAACATAATCACGGTTGCCATTTGATTGGAGTCTTTATTTAGACTAGTAATTTTTCCGCTAACCACATCGACCAAAGAAAAATCGGGTGCCTGTGTGCCTAAGGGGAGCATGGAAGATGGTGTTTTGGACATGAATTTCTCACTAAATTAGATATCGTTTTGTAGGTTTGGCCTTGACCAAACCTACTTGAGCAAACGCTTCAGTACCTACCCATGCTACCAGCGTAGCAATATCCCCTTGCTTACTGCATCGTTGATCACTTGCGCCTGGGTTTTATCCGTGGACACCCAATAGTTGCCCATATTACTCAATGCAAATTTAACGCGGGGGTATTGGCAAATGTCTAGCGCGTCTCTGCAGTTTACACTCACTCGTTCTTGACCTGTTTGAGTGTAGCATTTGAAATATAAATTCCCGATATCAGATGCAAAGGCTGCCCAACTTGATGGTGCTAGTTTGCTTTCTAATTTAGGGCTCATAAAGACATCCGAACGCGTCTCGTAATGCTCTAGTTCAATTTGCTTATCCGAGCGATTTTGTATGAGGTAGAGCGTTTGATCTCCGCGTTCATTGAGCATAAGATAGTTTTGATTAAAACCATATCCGGTTACTTCACATCCACGTGGGAATGGCGACGTTGCGGTTGGTGTTGCTGTTGCTGCTGTTGAGCAAAGAACACTGAACGCCAGAAACGTGGTTAGTTTTGTATAAAAAGACATAATTTATCTCGAAGAAAATAATATGATATTCTAAATGATCGAAGGATAAATACAACCTGTAATTGATTAGGAATCTGCCATGAGCATTTTAACGATTAATCCTGCCACTGAAGAAGTCTTGAATTCGTACTCGTTATTGAGTGAGGCTCAGGCGCGCTTGAACATTGATGCAGCACATGCGAGTTTTCTGAGTTGGAGAAAAACCAGTTTTTCTGAACGTCAACAATGCCTGTTAACATTGGCAAAACGCCTGCGTGAAAAACAGAGTGAATTGGCTTTGTTGATGGCGCAGGAGATGGGCAAACCAATCACAGCTGGGGCCGCTGAAATAGAAAAATGTGCTTGGGTTTGCGAGCATTATGCTGAACACGCCGAGTCCTACCTTGCGCCTCGATCCATAAAAGCAAGCATGAAAAAAAACATGGTTTGTTATCAGCCCCTGGGTGTTGTGTTTGCCATCATGCCGTGGAATTTTCCGTTCTGGCAAGTTTTTCGTTTCGCAGCGCCTACTCTTATGGCGGGTAACGCAGCTGTTTTAAAGCATGCACCAATTTGCACTGGCTCTGGTAATGCAATTGCAGCGTTATTCATTGAAGCAGGATTTCCAGAGCATTTATTTCA